>DAIRDK010000010.1:0-26350 GCA_036796175.1 Bacteroidales bacterium
CGGCAAGGACCGGCGTGGAAGGGAATGCCTGGGCATCGTGGGATACGACTTCCAAGGAGGAATACCGCTGGTCGACGACCGGCTTGTAGATCTCCACCCGCTGCCTGGCTATCTTTGCCCGTTTCAGGCGGCGGATCAGCTCTTCCGTCTTCCCGGAGAACATCGAACCGCAGATCACTTCGATCCAGCCGAGACGTTCCGGGGCTTTTCTTTGTTCGATATACATATTGATGGATTTCTTGCTATTTTTATAGCTGGATAGAAGCAAATTTACAAATAATGGACCACGAGATCATCTCCACACGGATACAGGAATTACTGGAGACCATTACCGAGCAGATCGGGACCCTCCGCGAGTACAAAGGCAAGATCCCGCAGATCGAATTCGACCTGGTCCTGCAGAATGTCAGGGAACTGTACCAGGAATTGCATGTCCTGCAACGGCTGAATGACCCGTACGAATATGCCGTTCATCCTGCGCCGGTCAAACCGCCGGTTCCGCCGCCGGCCCAGGAACAGGAATCCCTTGCGGATCCTGTGATCCTCCACGTGGAAAAACCGAAATCTTCAGCGAGGAAAGAGACAAAAGAAAAACATCCTGACCAGGATACCGTCCCGGATCTCTTCGGCGGCGAGCAACCCACCTTTAACATCCGTCTCCAGGAAGCACGGGAACAAAGCCTCGGGCCCAAACCCCCGCATGCCGATCACCTCAAAGCCCTGATCAGCATCAACGACAAATTCATTTTCATCAATGAGCTGTTCGACGGCAATCTCCGCGAATACAATGAAACCATTGAAACGCTCAACGGGTTCATGGACCGCCGCCAGGCCTTCGATTTCTTCGACCTCGTCCGGAATAAAAACCTGTGGGATCCGTCAACCACGGCATTTAAAAAATTACAGGAGGTGCTGGAACGGAAATTCGGATAATCCCGTCAAAATTTCCTGTATTTCCCCGATCGTCCCTGCCGTCACCAGCCGCATGCGGTGTGGTTTGAACCCGGGCAGACCCCGGAAATAGCCACTGTATTGCTTTCGGAGTTCCAGCAGCGTGGCGCGTTCGCCTTTGTAAGGGATGGATTTTTCAATATGCGCGCGCAATACCCTGATCCGTTCATTCAGATCGGGCGGCAGGAGCGATTCCCCGTTGGCCAGGAAGGATTTTACTTCGCGGAAAATCCAGGGATTCCCGGTGGCGGCACGCCCGATCATGATGCCGTCAACGCCGTACCTGTTCTTCATCTCCAGCGCCTTCGGCCCGGAATCTACGTCTCCGTTCCCGATGATGGGGATATTCATCCGGGGATTGTTTTTCACTTCACCGATCAGGGTCCAGTCCGCATGCCCGCCATAAAGCTGTGCCCGCGTTCGCCCGTGGATGGTGAGCATGCGAATGCCCGTATCCTGAAGCCGCTCGGCGATGCCGACGATCTCTTTGTGCTCTTCGTCCCAGCCCAGCCTGGTTTTGGCAGTCACCGGGAGCCTGGTCGCCTTCACCACGGCCTCCGCCATGCGGACCATCTTCGGGATGTCCTGCAGCAACGCGGCACCGCCGCCTTTCATCACGATCTTCCGGACAGGGCACCCGAAATTCAGGTCGATAAAATCGGGATGACCGGTCTCCGCCACTTCTGCGGCCCTGACCATCGCTTCCACCGAACTTCCGAAGATCTGGATCCCGACCGGCCGTTCAACCTCTTCAAACTGCATCTTGATCCGGCTTTTCCAGGCGTCCCGGATCAGCCCATCGGCCGAGATGAATTCCGTGATCAGCACATCGGCTCCGAACACTTTGCAGATCGAACGGAACGGAGAGTCGGTGATGTCCTCCATCGGGGCCAGGTAAAGGGGGAAGTCACCCAGATCCGTATCGCCCAGTCTTACCAATTTGTGCTAATTTTGAGCCAAATTTAGAAGGATTTCATGAAACCTGCATGGCTGGGGGAATTGCCTCCGTTCAACCGGATCCTGTTTTTTCTCCTCCTGGTGATTGCTTCCTTCGGGGGCTTCTTCCTGATCGGGATCTTGTTGTCAGGACCGATCTTTGGCGTGACCCTGGCCCAGTTGCCGGGCCTCATGGCCGATTATGAGAATCCCTCGGTGGTCGGCATGCTGAAGTACTTCCAGGCCGTTCAGTCGATGGGAATATTTATCGTTCCACCCCTGCTGGCCGGATTTTTCTTCGAGAGGAATACAGCCCGTTACCTGGCGTTGGACCGGACACCGCGCTGGCCTGCTTATCTGCTGGTCGTCCTGGCCATGGTTGTCATGGTGCCGCTTGTGAACGGCATGATCACCTGGAATGAAGGGATGGACCTTCCCAACGCCTTCTCAGGAGTGGAAGACTGGATGAAGCGTACGGAGGAGCAGGCTGCGAAGCTCACGGAAGCGTTCCTGAATACCGGTTCAGCCGGCGGTTTGCTGCTGAATCTATTCATCATCGCAGTGCTTCCCGCATTCGGAGAAGAATTCCTGTTTCGCGGGGTGCTGCAACGCCTGCTTCATGAATGGCTGCGCAACATCCACGTGGCCGTCTTTGTATCCGCTCTCGCATTCAGCGCCATGCACCTGCAGTTCTATGGCCTCCTGCCCCGCTTCTTCCTGGGATTGGTGTTTGGCTACCTATTCTTCTGGACCGGTTCCCTGTGGATACCCATCTTCGCCCATTTCCTGAATAATGCCACCGCGGTGATCTATGAATTCATGATCGCCAGCGGTATGGCCGGAGAAGGATTTGAAGATTGGGGGAGCGACAGCTGGATCCTGGTTATCCTGAGTACGATTTTGACAGGGCTTTGCTTGTTCCTGGTCTATAGGTTCATGTTCACGCGAAGGCGCAAAGGGGGCGCAGAGACGCAGTTTTAATGACCGGGAGAAAGATATCGGAGTTCTTACCGCGAACTTTGCTTTTCTTCGCGTCTTTGCGTGAAAAAAAGAATTTCCGAAAAGGGATTCGGTTTGCACTTCTGGTTATCGCTGTTATGATGGCCCTGTCTCTGCTCTTCAGAAATACTATCCTATCTTATTATTTAGATAAGAAGATATCATCATTTAACAGGCAGTATCACGCCGTCCTGGTTGTGGACAAAGCCCGGATCCGCTGGCTGAGTTCGATACGGGTCACGGGGATCTCGCTGCGGCCGGAGGACGGCGATACCCTGCTGAAGATCGATACGATGACCGCCAGGCTCAGCTTCTTCAGGATGATCTTCGGACGGATCGCACTCAGCGACTTCGAGCTTCACAACACCAGCATCACGATGGTGCGGCACGACAGTCTCACCAACTACATGTTCCTGATCGACCGGACGCCGAAACGAACAGCCGATACGCTACCACGCGGAACCGATTATGCCGCAAGGCTTTCAGGTATTTATAACGCGGTGTTCGCCAAGCTGCCCGACCAGCTTGCCATCAGTAACTTCAACATCAGCATCCGTTCCAATGAGCATCATGTGGCCCTGTTCGTGAAGCGATTTGCCATCGAGGACCATCAGTTCAGTTTCCCTGTCCAGGTAACGGAAGATACTGACACTGCCGGATGGATTGTTGAGGGACAGCTCGACAAGCATGACAGGATCATTGAAGCGAAGATGTATTCTGCATCTGAGGCAAAGGTGACGATCCCATATATCCATTCGAGATGGAATGCGGGTGTTTCCTTTGATACGCTGGCATTCAGCCTGGGCGCCGTGAAAGGTCCCGATGGCCTCATCATCACGGCAGGCAGTGCGGGTGTTGCCGGCCTTACCCTGGAGCATCCGCGGATCGCCGCGAGACCCGTTGTGTTCCGCAACATGGGCATTCAGTACCGCATTTGTGCCGGGAAAGACTACATCGAACTCGACAGTGCCGGGCTGGTCACGTTCGGGCAGTTGGCCCTGCATCCCTATATCCGTTACCGGAAGGATACATCGCAGGAGATCACCCTATCGCTGCACACGCCCTGGTTCCCTGCCCGGGACCTCTTTTCGTCCCTTCCTGACGGGCTGTTCACTGTGGTGACAGGCATGGAGGTCACCGGCGAGCTGGCGTACGACATGGACTTCTTCGTTGACCTTGCGTGCCCGGATTCCCTGCACTTCGACAGCGACCTGAAGCGCCGTGAGTTCAGGATCCGTTCGGATGGGAATGCGGATCTGTACAAGCTCGACAGCAGTTTTCTTTACACAGCATATGAGCAAGGCCAGCCGGTAAAGACGTTCATCGTCGGACCGGAGAACCCGGACTTCAGAAGCCTCGACCGTATCCCGGCTTACCTGCGGTACAGCGTCCTTACTTCCGAGGACGGGGGATTTTACCAGCACCGCGGCTTCCTGATGGATGCGATCCGGGAGTCGATCGCCACCGACATCAAAGAGCGCAGTTTCGCGCGTGGCGGATCCACCATCACGATGCAGCTGGTCAAGAACGTCTTCCTGAGCCGCAACAAGACGATCGCCCGCAAGCTGGAGGAGATGCTGATCACCTGGCTGATCGAGAACCTGCAGATCGCCTCCAAGGACCGTATGTTCGAGGTCTATCTCAACATCATCGAATGGGGACCCCTGGTCTACGGGGCCAATGAAGCCTCCCGTTTCTACTTCAACAAGGACGTTTCACGCCTCAGTTACTCCGAAGCGGTCTTCCTCGCTTCGATCATCCCGAAGCCCAAATGGTTCCGTTCCTCCTTTGACTCTGCCGGCCATCTCCGGCCCGAGCTGGCCGATTATTACCGGCTGGTTTCTGAAAAGATGCTGTGTAAAGGGTGGGTGACTCAACAAGATGTGGACAGACTGGTGCCGGATGTGGAGATCAAAGGACCTGCCCGGGCATATCTCCGGGGGAAAGACACCTTATCTGCCGGTCATTTCATCGATAACCCCGGCGTTTTGGTCAAATAGATTTTCTACCCGCCAGGTCCGGAAATATCTTTGGCTGAATGTTGTAACGTATTAAGAAATAAGTCGTCATAATGTCATTATGGACTTTTTGTTGATTCAGCAAGCATGATCGATATCAAAAACATACACAAATCCTATATAACCGGCAAGAACAGCCTGCATGTGCTGAAGGGGATCGACCTGTTAATAGATCAGGGCGAGATGATCTCCATTATGGGGGCTTCCGGTTCAGGGAAATCCACTTTGCTAAATATCCTGGGCATCCTTGACGTGCACGACCAGGGTGAATATCATCTTAACGGCATTCGGATCGGGAACATGAACGAGACGAAAGCCGCGCACCTGCGGAACAGGTACCTGGGATTTGTTTTCCAGTCGTTCAACCTGATCCCGTTTAAAAATGCCCTGGAAAATGTCGCTCTGCCCCTGTATTACCAGAAAGTGGGACGCAGGAAGCGCAACCTGATCGCCATGGACTACCTTGAACGCCTGGGTATCAGGGACTGGGCCGACCACCTGCCCAACGAGCTTTCCGGCGGGCAGAAACAGCGTGTGGCCATCGCGCGGGCCCTGATCACCAAGCCGAAAGTCATCCTGGCCGATGAACCGACCGGGGCACTCGATTCCGTGACCTCCATGGAAATGATGGACGTGCTTACAGAGATCAACCGGAACGACGGTATTACCATGGTGATTGTGACCCATGAACACGACATCGCTGCACGCACACAAAAAACGATCCGCATCAACGACGGAGTCATCACCGATATGGTATTAAATTAGAGGACCATGTTCGAGATTGACAAGTGGCAGGAGATATACAGTACGGTCAAAAAGAACAAGCTCCGTACGTTCCTGACCGGCTTCTCGGTCGCATGGGGTATTTTCATGCTGATCATCCTGCTGGGATCGGGCAACGGGCTGGAGAATGGCGTGAGAGAGCAATTCAAGGGAGGCGCAACCAACGGGGTTTGGATCAGCAGCGGGATGACCAGCATGGAATACCGCGGGCTGAAATCGGGACGAAGGATCAGCTTCACCAATGAAGATTATAAACTGATCCGTGACGGGGTCAAAGGACATGACCATATTTCCGCCCGGTTGTTCATGGGCAACACCATCACATCCTACAAGACCAATTACGGGTCATTCTTCCTGTCACCATGCCATCCTGACTACGGCGTTATAAAGGAAATCCAAATGCTTGAAGGCCGCTTCCTGAACCAGATCGATATCCGCGACTATCGCAAGGTGGCTTCGATCGGGGAAAAAGTGAAGGCCGAACTCTTTAAAGGACGGGACACCTTAGCCGTAGGGAAATACATCAACATCAACGGTGTGTTATTCCAGGTGGTTGGAGTATTCCGTGATTTCGCGAGGGAGGATGATCAGCAGCGGAGGATCTATGTCCCGATCACCACGGCTCAGCGAGTCTTTAACGGCAACACCGAGATCAGCCAGATCTCGTTCACAACGGGAAATTCGACCCCGGAAGAAGCCGATGCCATGGTGAACGAAGCACGTACTCTCCTTTCGAATAAACATGTATTTGATCCAAAAGACGAACGGGCTGCCTCATTCTGGAATAAAAGTGAGGATGTCCGGCGTTTTAATGCGCTCTTTGCCGGAATCCGGCTCTTCATATGGATCATCGGCATCGGAACGATCATTGCAGGCATCGTCGGTGTGAGCAACATCATGATGATCGTTGTGAAAGAGAGGACCAAGGAGATCGGCGTCAGGAAGGCCCTGGGAGCGACCCCCTTCTCGATCATCGCGCTGGTCCTCCAGGAAGCGATCGTGATCACCGCCTTTGCCGGATACATCGGATTGGTATTGGGTATCGGATTATTGGAACTGGTTGCGCGGAATATGCCCCAGTCGGAGTTTTTTAAAAATCCCGAAGCGAACCTTTCGATCGCCTTGGGGGCAACCATACTCCTGATCATAGCCGGAACCATGGCAGGCTTTTTCCCCGCCATGAAAGCGGCGAGGATAAAACCTATTGAGGCGCTGAGAGATGAATAAGAAGATACCAG
This sequence comes from Bacteroidales bacterium, assembly GCA_036796175.1. Taxonomy (GTDB): domain Bacteria; phylum Bacteroidota; class Bacteroidia; order Bacteroidales; family FEN-979; genus DAIRDK01. The sequence continues at coordinate 6,926 of DAIRDK010000010.1, forward strand.
ATACCGCCTGCCTGCCGCAGGCAGGGATGCCGGATAGTTATGACTTTTAACTTTTAAGTTATAGAAGATGTTCGATCTGGACCGTTGGCAGGAGATTTACTACGTGTTGCGCAGCAACAAGCTGAGGACGTTCCTCACCGCCTTCGGCGTGTTCTGGGGGATCTTCATGCTGGTGATCATGCTGGGCTCAGGGAACGGGTTGGAGAACGGGGTCACCCAGAACTTCGGCGACCTGGCCACGAACAGCGTCTTCTTCTGGACCCAGCAGACCTCCGTGCCGTATAAAGGCTTCCCCAGGGGCCGCCGGTTTTATTACGAAAATCAGGACATCCCTGCGCTCCGCAGCGGCATTCCGGAGATCAAATACCTGGCCCCACGGCTTCAGGCAGGCGGATTCATGCAGTCGGACAACGTTGTAAGAGGCTTGAAATCCGGCGGCTTCAGCATCATGGGCGACTATCCCGACATCAACCTGATCGATCCGGTCAATGTACAAAAAGGCAGGTTCATCAACGAGATAGACATTTCGGGAAACCGTAAAGTGGCGGTGATCGGCAGTCGTGTGGTGGAGGTATTGTTCAATCCAGGAGAGGACCCCATGAACCAGTACATCCGGATCAACGGGGTTTACTTCAAGGTTGTCGGAGTGTTCAAATCCAAGTGTACAGGCGAGCGGGCGAACCAGGACAACCAGAACATCTTTATCCCGTTTACCACGCTTCAGAGAACCTATAACTATGGAAATACCGTTGGATTCTTTGCCATCACGTCGAAAGACGGCATCCCGGTTTCTGTTGTCGAGGATAAGGCCCTTCGCATCCTGAAGAAGCGGCATTCGATCGCTCCTGACGACCTCGCCGCCATCGGCCACTTTAACCTCGAGAACGAATATAAAAAGATGCGCGGACTCTTCTCCGGCATCCGGTGGCTGGTGTGGATCGTCGGCACCGGCACGCTACTCGCCGGCATTATTGGCGTGAGCAACATCATGCTCGTGGTCGTGAAAGAGCGGACCCGGGAAATCGGCATTCAACGTGCGCTCGGGGCCACGCCGGCGAACATCATCAGCCAGATCATCACCGAATCGGTCGTATTGACTACGTTTGCCGGGTATTTCGGGCTGGTGATCGGGGTGGGTCTGCTGGAACTGATCAACTACCTGCTGGATACCTCCGGGGCTGACACGGAAATGTTCGTCCATCCGGGAGTCAACTTCCAGGTGGCTGTCACCGCGCTGACGATCCTTGTCATATCCGGGGCCCTGGCCGGCTTCATCCCCGCCAGGCGCGCCATTTCAGTTAAACCCATTGACGCACTGCGATACGAAACATAACCGAACAACAAAACCACTATGAAAAAAGTGATCCGAATCCTTGTGCTGGTAGTTATCCTGGCCATATTTGCTGCCACTATCATATACCTGTACAATAAATCAAAGGAGAAACCGGTCGTGTATAAGACCGAAACGCCGTTCAATACGACCATTGTTCGAAAGACCGTTGCCACCGGCTCCGTGGTTCCGCGAAAAGAGATCGAGATCAAGCCGCAGGTTTCGGGAATCGTGGAAGAGATTTATGTTGAAGCCGGTAAAAAAGTCAGGAAGGGAGAGATCCTGGCCAAAGTCCGGATCATCCCCGACCTGGTGAATCTGAACAATGCCGAAGCTCGCGTAGAACGGGCCAAGATTGCTTTCGAAGACGCCAAGTTGAACTACGACAGGCAAGAGAAACTGTTTAAGAACGGTGTGATTGCGGAGGCTGAATTCCAGCCGGCACAGGTCGCATTGAAGAATGCAAAGCAGGAGACGGATGCAGCCGAGGCCAACCTTGAACTGATACGGGAAGGAGTGAACAAGAAATCGGGGAAGATTACCAACACGCTCATTCCCTCTACCATCGACGGCATGATCCTGGATGTGCCTGTGAAAGCCGGAAGTTCAGTGATCGAAGCCAACAATTTCAATCCCGGCACAACCATTGCTTCGATCGCCGATGTGAACGACATGATCTTCGAGGGCAAGGTTGATGAAACCGAAGTGGGTAAAATACACCCTGGAATGGATCTCCAGCTGATCGTGGGCGCCATCGAGAATGATACGTTCCTCGCAACCCTGAGGTATATTTCCCCCAAAGGGGTTCTTGAAAACGGGGCCGTACAGTTTGAGATCAAGGCCGACGTGAAACTCCAGGAAGACCAGTTCCTGCGTGCAGGGTACAGTGCGAATGCCGATATCGTCCTCCAACGTGCCGACAATGTCATGGCGATCAAGGAGAGCCTGCTGCAGTTCGAAGGCGATTCCGCTTATGTCGAAGTTGAAACTGCTCCCCAGACATTTGAAAAACGGTTCATCAAAACCGGGCTTTCGGACGGCATCAACATCCAGGTGCTGGACGGACTGAAGAAGACCGACAAGATCAAGGTACCGCAGGCGATCTAGCCCACCCCTGCCTATTTGTTCATTTCTTTTGTTTGCCTAAAAGAAACGAACCAAAGAAAAGGGCAGCCTCGTGTTTTCGACGACCCACTAACGGCTCGATTCCTAAGCCAGTCAAGCCGTTCGTCGGCCCCTGGCCTCCTCACTTTTACGCCTGGCTTTTAACGGAATCTTCGCCGAGTGGGTACCCCGCCGAAAACCCGAAGGCAACAAGCCCCGCCCTGAAAGACCTATTTTTCAAATCATACCAATCGCCGCGAGAGCAGCCTTGGCTGTTGCGGTGCCGGTCCCGATTTATTCGGGGCCGGATTCGACCGTAGGGAGAAAGCAACAGGCGCAGCTGCGATGCGGTGACGAGGCCGCGCGGCCTGAGCGCAAAAAGAAGATTAATGATATTTAAATGCCAGTATATACGTTTTGATGGGGAGGGGGCTGAAACGCTTAACAATAATTTAATATTACCGTAATACAGGGTTAACCCCCGTCTTTTCCATCGGTTCTACTTTTGCGGCAAAAGAAATGAACCTATGAAAAAGACATTATTTACCTTCTTGATGATCGCAGGCATGATCTCCCTGATGACCATTTCAACGGAGACAGTTTCTGCACAGAATTCAAATGATTCCATCAAAGCCCAGGTGCAAACCCTGAGCGACAAAATCGACGGTATCGGCGAGAGGATCACGACCGCGGAGAACGACCTTGCCAAACTGACCAAGATCAAACTGTCCGGTTACATCCAGGCACAGTGGGAGTGGTTCCAGGACCGTTCCAATTATCCTTACAACACCTTTTCGATCCGCAGGGCAAGAGTTAAAATTCAATATGAACCCGTGACCGGTGTTGCCTTTGTGCTGCAACCTGACTTCAGCCCGGCAGGAGTGTCAATCAAGGATGCATATGCCCAGGTGAACGAGCCTTGGCTAAAAACCTTCTCCCTGTGGGTAGGTCAGTTCAACAGGCCCAATTACGAAGTGGAGTTCTCCTCCAGCCAGCGTGAAATTCCTGAACGGTCGCGTGTGATCCGCGCGCTTTATCCGGGTGAACGCGCAATCGGCGCCAAATTGGAAGTGGCTCCCCCTTCTGTTCCCCTTCGTTTCCAGCTGGCTTTATTGAACGGCAATGACAATATCGTGATCAAGGATGCCGCAGGCGTCGACATCAATCCAAAGAATAAAGATTTTGATAACTTTAAAGACCTGATGGCCAGGCTGGTTTACCAGATCAAGCTGGGAAATTTCGGCAGTCTCGATCTTGGAGTAAACGGTTACCTGGGGTACCTGAAAGCCACGACCGATACGGTTCTTAACAGCGAATACCAGGTGGACCGGTCCATCCAGGTAGGCAAAGCGCTGAACCGGAATTGGCTGGGTGCAGAAATGCAACTCTATATGGATGTTCTCGGAGGCATGGCCATCAAGGGCGAATTCATGATGGGTAAAAATGCATACCCCGGTTATACGGGAAAAGCGACTGTAGCCGACCCGGTACAGACCACTCTGACTGGCGATACGCTGACCATGAATTACCTGACCACGACGACCTCGACCATCAGGCCCAATATCGAGCGGAACTTCATGGGATATTATATCTATCTGATCAAGAATATCGGAAAGAAAAATACTCTGGCGATCCGCTGGGACTATTACGATCCTAACACTAAACTGAAGGGCGATCAGATCGGCGTGGTAAAATACGATGCCAGCAGCACGACATCAACCACCCAGACCGATGCTTCTTATGGAGCCCAGAGCCTGGTCGTCAATAATACCACGAAGAATGTGGTTTCCAATACATACAAGAGCTGTATTGACGATATTGCGTACGGAACCCTGTCGGTTGCCTGGAATTATTACTTCAGCGACAACATCCGGTTCCAGCTCGCTTACGATTACCCGATCAACGAGAAAGTCGGTTTTAATGAGACAACCGGCAAAGGAAATGTGACCAAGGATTACACGGTGAACGGCGTGAAAGGTTACAACGATTACAGCAAGCAATTTTCGCAGAGCACAGTGACTGTCAGAGTGCAGGTGAAATTTTAACCGGTACAGACGGATAGACAGATAATTAGATAATTTGATAAATAGATGATTATGAAAACAAAGAATTGGTTGAAGATTTCGGCGGTAGCGATGATCGCGATGATCGGATTCGCATTCATGCCGGCCCCGAAAAAGATCACCGTGAAAGGTTCCGACACGATGGTGATCCTGGCCCAGAAATGGGCGGAAGTTTACATGAAGAGCCATCCGGAGGTGACCATTCAGGTCACGGGAGGCGGGTCAGGTACGGGCATCGCAGCGCTGATCAACGGAGCCACAGACATCTGTAACTCCAGCCGCCAGATCAAGCCTTCCGAGGTGGAAAAACTGAAACAGCGTTACAATTCTCCCGGCGTCGAGATCCCCTGTGCACAGGACGGCATCACAATCTTTCTGAACGAGAGCAACCCGGTCAATGAACTCTCGCTGAAACAGCTGAGCGACATATACACCGGCCGCGTGAAAAACTGGAAAGAAGTTGGAGGCCCTGATGCTGCGATCCGCCTTTATGGCCGCGAAAACAGCTCCGGAACCTATGTCTTCTTCCAGGAGAAGGTGGTGAAAGGGGACTATTCGCCCAGCACGAATACACTTCCCGGAACAGCGGCAGTGGTTAATGCCGTGGTTAAGGACAAATACGGGATCGGTTACGGGGGCGCCGCTTACGCAGCGGGCGTCAAGCACTGCAAAGTAAAGAAAGACGCCGGTTCACCAGGCTACATGCCCACGGCCGAAACTATTAAAAACAAGCAATATCCGATTACCAGGTACTTGTACATGTACATGGCCAACCGTCCGACCGGCGAAACCAAATCGTATATCGACTGGATCCTAAGCCCGGAGGGGCAGAAATATGTGACTGAGATCGGGTATTTCCCGGTTAAGTAATAGGGTTGAAAATCAGTCATCCGTGAGTCCCCTGCCAACTTTTCTTCAAGGGGACTCACCATTTAAGGAATTTCCTATTTTTACCCATCTGTTGAACTAGTTTTTATGAAGGTTCCCGGATCACCGCCCTCAGGATTTTCAAAGGAATCACTGAAAAAGAAGATCAGGCTCTCTGAATACCTGTCGGAGGGAGTGATCAGCATCACAGCCTTCCTGACGGTCGCGATCATCCTCCTGATCTTCGTCTTTGTGTTTAAGGAAGCGTTGCCGATTTTCCATCAGAAACAGGAAGGGAAACCTAAAACCGAACAGGAGGCTGACAAACCTTTGACCTATGGGGAGCAGGAACAGAACGGATCCCAACCTGAGGTTTACGGTTCGGAAAGCTCCGATCAGCCTGAAGTGTACGGGATGGAGCCGGATTCTGCCCTGGCAGCCGCCGGGGAACCTGAATATGATTCTGCCATGCAGACCAGGTATGGGGAAGAGGGACACGAAGCGGTAGTGGGCATACGAAACCTGCTGGGAACGGAATGGCAGCCAGTCTCCGAAAATCCCAGGTATGGGTTGATCCCTCTCCTGGTGGGAACGCTCAAAGTAACCCTGATCGCCATCCTGATCGCTGCACCAATAGCCATCCTGGCTGCCCTGTTCTCTGCCGCCTTCGCACCCACCTGGCTCAGGGAACTGATCAAGCCGGTTGTAGAACTGCTTGCCGGCTTTCCCTCCGTGGTGATCGGCTTCTTCGCCCTCATGGTCATGGCTACGTTCTTCCAGGATCTCTTTGGATACGATACCCGATTAAACGCATTTGTGGGCGGGGTTGCGATGGCATTAGCTGCCATCCCGATTATTTTTACAGTCACGGAGGATGTAATGACCGCCGTTCCGGGTACTTACAAGGAAGCCAGTCTTGCCCTGGGGGCCTCAAAGTGGCAGACAGCCTTTCATGTCACACTTCCGGCGGCAACTCCAGGCATTTTCGCAGGGATCCTGCTCGGTATAGGAAGAATTTTCGGCGAAACCATGATTGCCCTGATGGCTACCGGGAATGCCGTGCTCCTGTCGGCAAATCCATTTGATTCGGTCAGGACCTTCGCAGCGACCATCGGTGCTGAAATGGCGGAGGTGGTATTCGGCGATACCCATTACAGTGTGCTCTTCCTCATCGGAGCACTGTTGTTCATTTTCACTTTCGCCCTGAATGCAATCGCGGAATTCTATGTAAAGAAGAGATTGATGAGACGATTCCAGGGCAGGACATCATGAGGAGGGTTGGGCAACATATCAAAGGAGGAATACTGGTCGGAACGACGGCGCTTTCGGTCATTCTGATCGTCGCTATTGTAGCCATCATCCTTGCCGTGATCATCATTCAGGGGAAAGATCGGCTCACCTGGGAGTTTCTCACGACCTTCCCTGAAAATGGAATGACCGAAGGCGGGATTTTTCCTGCCATTTACGGCACTGCTCTGATGGTTCTCATAATGACTGTTTTCGCCGTCCCCTTCGGTACGCTGACCGCTATTTACATGTCAGAATATGCCCGGGAGGACTCGGTCATCTCGAAATCGATCCGTTTTGCGGTAAGAACCCTGGCAACGGTCCCCTCAATTATTTTCGGTCTGTTCGGTCTCGGCTTTTTCATCAAATTCGTTGGAGGCGCGATGGATGATGCATTTCTGGGGGGTCAGTTGAAATGGGCGCAGCCGAATATCCTCTGGGCAAGCCTGACCATGGCCTTACTGACCCTACCGGTGGTGATCGTTTCGGTGGAAGAGGCGATCCGAACGGTTCCGCGTGAGTTGCGGGAAGCAAGCCTGGCCCTGGGGGCCACGAAGTGGCAGACCATACGCAAAGTGGTCTTCCCCGGCTCGAAGGCCGGGATCCTTACCGGGACAATTCTTGCGGTATCAAGAGGTGCCGGAGAAGTCGCCCCGATCCTGTTCACGGGCGCAGCCTATTATTTAGCCACGCTGCCCCATTCGCTGAGTGACCAGTTCATGTCGCTCGGCTACCATGTGTACATCATGGCGACGCAGTCTGCCAACGTCGACCAGACGATGCCGATCCAGTTTGCGACCACGATGGTGCTGCTGTTGCTTACATTCTCCTTGAATCTGGTCGCAGTGGTGATCCGGTATCGTTTCAGAAGAAAGCAGAAATAAAGTAAGATTTGCAATGAAAGACGTCAAGATCTCGACCCGGAACCTGACCCTCCACTACGGTACTAAAATGGCATTGAACTCGGTATCGCTGGAGATCCCCGCCAACCAGGTCACCGCTCTCATCGGACCGTCGGGCTGCGGCAAGTCAACCTACCTCCGGACTCTTAACCGGATGAACGACCTGATCCCGGGAGTCAAGATCTCCGGGGAAACCCTCATCGACGGATTTAATATCTACGACAAGGATGTGGATGTGGTCAACCTGCGCAAAAAGGTCGGCATGGTATTTCAAAAATCCAATCCGTTCGCGAAATCCATCTTTGAAAATATCGCCTACGGTCCCAAGATCAACGGCATTACCAATAAAAAAACACTGGCTGAGATCGTCGAACGGTCATTGAATCGCGCCGCCATCTGGAACGAAGTGAAGGACCGCCTGCACGACTCGGCCCTTGGACTCTCAGGAGGGCAGCAACAAAGGATCTGTATCGCTCGAACGCTTGCTGTCGATCCTGAGATCATTCTGATGGATGAACCGGCCAGTGCACTGGACCCGATCTCAACTGCAAAGATCGAGGAGCTGATCTTCGAACTAAAGAACAACTACACCATCGTCATCGTTACCCACAACATGCAACAGGCAGCAAGGGTGAGCGATCGCACGGCATTCTTCTATCTCGGAGAACTGGTGGAACATGATAAAACAAGAAAAATGTTCACAACTCCGGAAAAAAAGCAAACAGAAGAGTATATAACAGGAAGATTCGGATAATTATGGAACGTCATTTTGAACAGGAACTGGAAAAATTGAAACGCCGCATCCTCAAGATGGCCGGACTTGTTGAAGTACAGGTCCACAATGCCATGGAGGCGCTGATCAATTGCGATACGGAGCTGGCTAAAACAGTCATTGAAAACGACGAGCAACTGGATGAACTCGATGTGAAGATCGATAAACTCTGCCAGCGCATCTTTGCATTGACCCAGCCGGTGGCAACTGATCTCCGGTTGATCATGTCGGGACTAAAAATGAACAACGACCTGGAACGAATGGGCGACCTGGCCGTCAGCATCTCAAGCAAAATTGACGGTCTTACCGGTTACCAGGATATCATCTCTGAACTGGGGATCGACAGCCTGGCCCGATCCACCGAACAGGTGGTAAAAGACGTGGTTCAGATGCTGAACTCCAGGCAGACTGTCCTGGTCAGGGATATTTTTGATGAGACTTCGCAAAACCGTGAGAAGATCCAGGAGATATCAAAAAAGATCCTGGAAAAAATGATGGAAAAGACGGACGTGGTCGTAGTTGCCACCAACCTGATGATCATCCTGACCCACCTGGAAAGAATGGCCGGTTACAGCAACAATATTGCCGAATCCGTGATCTTCCTCGTTGAAGGGAGAATGATCAAGCACTCCCGTTTGTCGGACTGAACGTCTGGATTCAGGGCTTTTTCAGCCGGAAAGTAAACGCGCTGCCTTCACTGGGAGCACTCTTCACAGTAACGTTGTTGCCGTGCGCTTCCATAATGTGTTTTACGATCGCCAGTCCGAGACCAGATCCTCCCTGCTCGCGCGACCGGCTTTTATCCACCCTGAAGAATCGTTCGAAAAGCCGGGGAATGTCCTTTTTAGCGATCCCTATCCCGTTGTCGGCAACGGTGGTTTCAACAACGTTCTCATTCTCTGAAAATGAGATCTCAGTATGGCCGCCTTCATTCCCATATTTGATCGAGTTATCCACAAGGTTGATCAGCACCTGCCGGATCCGCTCCTTGTCGCCAAGGACATAATGCTCCTTCAACGGTTCTTCCGGGCAGGTCAGCGTGATAGCTTTCTTGGTGGCTTTGGTCTCCAGTAGTTCAACGACCTCTTGGGCCAGCGACGCGATGTCGAAACGGATCAGGTTGAGTTTCATCTCTCCGGTTTCGAACTGGGAGATCGTCTCCAGATCCTCGATGATCGCGATCATCCGGTCGATGTTTTTTTCTGAGCGCTGAAGGTATTCTCTCAGGATACCCGGATCGTTCATGCCCCCGTCAAGCAACGTCAGAACATAGCCCTGAACATTGAAGAGCGGGGTCTTCAATTCATGCGAAACATTCCCAAGAAATTCCCTTCGGTAGGATTCGAGTTTCTTCAGCTCCTCGATCTCTTCCTGCTTCTCCTGGGCGAGGTGGAGGGCTTCCCGTACAACCGACGGGCGTTTACGGAACAAGTTGAATTTAAACGGCGGCATACTTGTAACCAACCCCTTTGATGGTTTTTATATTGTCAATGCCCAGTTTCTCGCGGATCCGGCGAATATGGACATCGATCGTCCGTTCCCCGACGATCACGTCACTGCCCCATACCTTCTCAAAGATCTCATCGCGGGTGAATACTTTATCCGGCCTGGTCATTAACAGGCTGAGCAGTTCAAATTCTTTCCGGGGGAGGATAAACTCCTCATTGTTCCTGGTGACCACGAATTTTTCCCGGTCAAGGCTGAGGTCGCCGACCGTGATTTTCTGACCGGTTTCATCTCCTTCCGGCCTTCTTCGAAGCAACGCATTGATCCGGCTCATCAGGACCCTTGGCTTAACGGGTTTGGTAATGTAATCATCCCCGCCGGCGTCCAGACCCGCGATCTGGGAGAAATCCTCGCTGCGGGCGGTCAGGAACGCGATCAGGGTCCGTTTCAATACCGGGATCTTCCTCATCTCTTTGCAGGTCTCGATCCCGTCCATGCCAGGCATCATGATATCGAGAATGATCAGTTGGGGAAGCTCTTTCTGGGCTATTTCCAGCGCATCCTTTCCGTTGGAACAAGTGATTAACGAATAACCTTCCTTGCGTATGTTATACCCGACGAACTCCAGGATATCGGGTTCGTCGTCGACGAGAAGGATTTTGTGAGAGGCGGTGTCCATATAAAACAAAGATATAAAAAAAGCCACCCCGTAAGGGGCGGCTTTCCCAATGAGCAGAAATGTATATGGAGACGCAGAAGTGCCTATTCAAAATCGGCTTCCGACGGGATGACAGGGGCCAGCGAAGAGTTTGAAATCTCATTCGAAATCACTTCTTCAAACGAAGCTTCAGCAAGAACAACCGGATAAAGCCCGGTGAAATCGGGGGTCAGGGTTGCATCCTCGAATGTGGCTTCGGCCGGGATGGCGGGAATGAAATATTCAGTTGAAATGATGTTCGATGCAGGAGCGGGAGTGGTATTTAGGTAATCATTGCCGGCGAAAAGAACGTTTGCGAAGAAGGTGAAGATTGCTGCCAGGGTGATCATTGTTGCTTTCATTTTGTTTTTTGTTTGACGTTGATGAAGCAAAATTACACCGGACCGCCGGGGAGAGGTAGGGTTATTCGGCGTGAGGGGACAGATTCCCGACGAAAGGGGGAAAAATGGGGATGGGGATGGTAATTACAAATTACGAAAGACGAATTAAGAATTAAATGACGGATTACGAATGACGAATATTGAAGAGATGCGTCCCTCGTTCCTCGTGCTCTAAAACCGCGTAGCGGTTGCATATTGGTAGCACGAGGGCGGTTTGGAACATTCTCCCCTCTCCTTGAGGAGAGGGGGTAGGGGGGAGGTGAGTTTTTCTCGACCCAGTGGGTAAAAAAATAAAGCCGTCCAAAAGGGCGGCTTCGATCAGCGGAGATTTATATGGTATCGCGTAAGCGATTATTCGAAATCTGCTTCCGTCGGGATTGCAGGGCTGAGATCAATTACTGAGAACGTTTCGTTAACGGTTTCTTCGAAAGATGCTTCCGAAGGAATAACAGGATAAAGCCCGGAAAAGTCGGGCACTGGGATGGCATCTTCAAAAGTAGCTTCGGCCGGGAGAGCGGGAGCGAAGGAACCGATATTATAGGAAGCGGGAATGGGAGCGGGGGTAGTATTTGTATAATCATTGCCTGCGAAGAGAACATTTGCGAAGAGGGTGAAGATTGCTGCCAGGGTGATCATTGTTGTTTTCATTTTTGTTTTTGTTTGACGTTGATGAAGCAAAATTACAGCGGCAGCAGTACCATGGGTAGTGATATTCGGCGGGAGGTGAAGGCGTCCCGATGAAAGGGGGAATATGGGGGGTGAGGTGGGCATTTGAAAATTACGATTTGCGATTTACGATTTTGGGGTGGTTTATATACATTTGTATGGAATGAAACCGGACAAGAAGAGAAAGATCAGGCAGCCTGATCCTGTTAAACAACTGACATTTAGAGAGATACTTCTGAAAAATAAATACCAGGCCCTGGTTATTTTTTTCCTGTGCCTGCTTTTTTATTCAGTCAGCATCAGGAATGGGTATACGTTGGACGATGTCGGGGTGGTAACGGAAAACCGGTTTACAAAACAGGGGATCGAGGGCATCTTCAACCTGGTAACACATTCTCATTTTTACGGGCATAACGGTCTGATCAGCGGCCTTTACCGGCCGGTACCTCTGGTAACGCATGCGGTGGAATATTCCCTGTTCGGGCCCAATCCGCAAGCCGGGCATGCGGTGAATGTGATCCTGTACGCCCTCCTTTGCGTAAGCCTCTACCTGCTGTTGGTCCGGTGGCTGAAGACAGCACACCCGGTGATCCCGTTTATCGCGATGCTGGTATTCCTTTCACTCCCTGTTCATACCGAAGTCGTGGCCAGCATCAAGGGCCGGGACGACCTGCTGACCTTCCTGTTTTTATCTTTCGCGATGATCTCCTCGATCATCTTTATCGACAAGCGGTCGTGGTTCCATTATGCCTTATGCATGATCTTTTTTATCATCGCCTTGTTTTCGAAAGAATCCGCTATTCCTTTCCTGGTGCTGATCCCGGTGGGACTCTATTTCTTCGGAGGAGCACAACTCAGGGGGCTCCTCCTGGTGTTTTCGGGTCTCCTGGGCGCCGTGGTATGCTACCTGTTGATCCGGGCACAGTATATCGATGCCGTGCCGCCCATGCACCTGTTCGACCCGGCTTTCCCTTATGCCGGCTCGCGGGCCGACAAAATGGCGACAGCGGTTGCCACCCTCCTGGATTATTTCCGGTTACTGGTTTTTCCTTTCCCGCTGCTCTGGGATTATACCTATAACCAGATCCCGGTTATATCATGGGGTCATCTGAAGCCGGCAGTGTCGCTGATGGTTGTGACGGGCGTACTGGTTTTCGCAGGCATCACCTTTCGGCGGAAAAGCATTTACTCATTCTCGATCCTCTTCTTTTTCATCAGCCTGTCCATAACGGCCAATATGATCATTCCGACCGAAGCGATCTTCGCCGAGCGGTTCCTGTTCATCCCTTCCTTTGCTTTTGCGATGGTTCTTGCCGTGATCATCGGGATGTTATTCCGTATTGAGCCCGGGTACTCCTTTTATTTGGCTGAATGGACCCGCAGGAAACGACTCTTCTTAACCGGATTGGTGATCCTGCTCACCCTGGTGCCGGGGATCTATTCATACGCGCGGAGCAGGATATGGCATGACAACCTGACCCTGTTCGTGCATGATATCCCTTACCAGCCGAATAATTCACGGGCTCATTATTACCTGGGCATCGAATACGGACGTGTGTTCCTCGACTCGACCCGGACGGATCGCCCGGAATATCTTGACAAGGCCCTGGTGATGCTGAAACGGGCCAATGAGATCGAACCCACCCTTTTTGGCAGCTGCTTCCTGTCGGGGATCCTGAATTTCACGGCAGGCCGTTACCCGGATGCCATCGCGGGGTTTGAACAGGCCTTCAGGGCGGATCCGGAAGCTCCCATGCCGGGGTATTCCCCGGAAAATGCACTGTATTATATCGGACTTTCCTATCAGCGAATGGCGAAATACCCCGAAGCGCTGGAAGCCTATCAGCGCTTGCTGGATTTTCATCCGAAGACCCGGCCCAGGTTTGAACATACGTTCCTGTGGGTGTTCAATAACGTTGGAGCCCTTTACATGATGCAGGGGCTGCCCGACAAAGCCATTCCCTACCTCGAACAGGCTGTGAAACTGGATTCGAATTCAACCACGGCCCTGCAGAACCTGGGCTACTTATACATGGAAGGAGGCCGGTATGATGAAGCCATCAGGCTTTACACACGACTGCTTAAGCTGCAACCCGGCAACGTCCAGGTGCAGGAGGACTTGAATACCTGTCATACCAAAATGGACAAACAGACTGCTGACCGGAATTGAAAGATAATTGGGTCAATCCTTGATGAATTTCCCAACCTGAATGCCATTCTCGCCCAACAGCAGGACCACATACATGCCACCTCTCAGGGAGCTGATATCAATCACGGAACAGGTTTTGCTGACTTGGCAGCTGATGAGAACCTGCCCCGAGAGGTTGAGGATTGAAACCCGACCTGGGTTTGGGGTTTGAATGGTAATGGATGCAGAAGCAGGGTTAGGATAGATTATCAGATTCCATGATTTCTGAACTGATTTACCCGGAATACCCAGGAAGGCATTCCCATTCGGGAGTTTATTGGAAGCGAAGGCGTCACGGATCTTGTCAACCGTTTTCCCGAGGAGGTCGACTGACCTAGTGGAATCCTGCGACGTTGTGTCCCGTGCATAGGTGTATGCAATATCGAATTCGACCTCCCCGCCAGCCAACAGGGTGAAAGGGCCTGCACTTCCGAGGCTTCGTCTGTCATAGGGATTATTCCCTGCTATGAGTTCAGTCCACTCTTTTTCTCCGTTTGGCACCTGCCCGTTCGTTCCCCAGTTGCAACCATCGGAAAGGCCGGGGAACATAAAATTGCATTCCGGACCATAACCGCCAAAAGCGACATGTCCGTTGCCGCCGTAAATCAGCTTGGCAGAGTCAAGCCAGACAGACTGCAAAGACAGGTAATACTCATGAGCATACTTTGGATCAGACATATATTCCGGTCCCAGGTTGTGAGTATTAATATAATTGGTCATTCCCATTCTTTCGTTATCCACGATACTGTCGCCGAAACCGGCCCCGTTGATGGCATATGGATCGACGGGATAGATCGTGTTCATTACACTGCAGTCCCCGGGAACATACGCCGGGTTGTCCCGCTGATCAGGAGTGAGCAAAGGTCCTGCCAGGAATACGATCGCCTGTGCAGGCGGATGATCTCCATAAGCCTCCGGTTGCCCGGAACCGTCGACAGGTGTGCCGTTATAACCGAAGTACATTCCCCGTTCCACATCGCAACCAATGTAGTCATCATTTGCGTATCCGATATCCGTATCTGCAAAAATCCCGAAAAAGGAGTTGGAATAAGTGTTCGGTGACCGGTTGATGATCCTGTAGTAAAGGAATACCGTGTTATCGAAGGCGGTATCGTGTGGGATATCAAATACATAGGCCATTGCATGGATCTCCGCTCCCAGTTTCTTCCCCTCGGTTTCGCTGTGGTTATCCCGGTCGTCGTTGAAGATGAAATACAGAGCCTGGTCTCCGCGGATATTCGGGTAATCTCCATTGTACGGATTGTAAATCCCATCCTGATCAACGTCTATATATGGAGCAAGCTGCGCCGATTGCCCCATTGCTGTGTTCCCGTTTCCCGGCCAGGTGAGAATATCGTGAACAGGCTGATAACCGGTCTGGTTCCAGTTCGCTTTGTGGAAGTCAATCTCACTCTTGGTCAGTTTCCAGATATAGTTCCAGACGGTATCTGTATAAATGGAATAATTCGCCGAATCCATGACAGGCCCTGCCCAGAAGTCAGATTTTGTAAAAGCCGGGGCATTCGTCGGCCCCTGCCCGTAACGGTATCCGGCGAGATGAAGTTCAGCGTCTCCATCCAGCCCTCCGATCCAGACCGAATGGGCGAAGATCGTCCCCTTGCCACTGCCTTTTGGTACTTCGAAACAGGTGTAGTTTCTCGGAGCATGATATCCGCAGGCCATGAAACGGGCATTAACATTGTTCAGGTCAATGGAATCGATGCTTTCGTCGTGGACGAAAAAAGTGATCGTTGCAGAAGATGTGTCAGAGGTGTTCTTCCGTCGCAACAGATAGGTCCCTGTTGCCTTCCCGTCAGGTACGTGTCTCCACAGCGCTTCAAATTCCACAAGGGTTTTTTCCGGGTTGGTGAAGAAGTAGTTGATGCCTCCCGGGGCCGAACTGAAATGAATAGACTGGATCTGGATGGAATCACCTGGAGGGATGATGTCATTCGCCAGCAGGTTAACCGTGTCTTTGATCCCTGGGGTCAGGTAGACGGTATCAGGATTGGGGGTAAAGGATTGTGACAGGCCTGTAACAATTGCTAATGAAAACCCGGCAATCGTCAGGAGAACTTTCCGTATAGTTTCCATGGGTATTGGTCTCTAATTATAAACAAATATACGAGATATAGAACTGAAATCAATAGAAATATGCAGAATCTTTATGATTTGCAACGCCTTGAAACAAAAAAGCCACTCTTGTGGAGCGGCTTCGGTCAGCGAAAATGGATATGACCACGCAAAGCAGTTATTCAAAATCGGCTTCTGACGGGATCGAAGGAGAAAGATCTTTTAAAGAATCATCGTTGGTTACGGTTTCTTCGAAAGAAGCTTCCGAAGGAACAACGGGATAAAGCCCGGTGTAGTCGGGCATCACGATCGCATCTTCAAAATTAGCTTCAGCCGGAAGAGCGGGAGCGAAAGAACCAATATTATAAGAAGCGGGGATGGGAGCGGGGGTAGTATAGGTAATATCATTGCCGGCGAACAGAACAGTTGTGAAGAGGGTGAAGATGGCTGCCAGGGTGATCATTGTTGTTTTCATTTTGCTTTTTGTTTGACGTTGATGAAACAAAATTACACCGGCAGGCGGGGGAGGGGTAGGGTTATTCGGCGGGTGCGGAGAGGGTCCCGACAAACGACCGATTCCGGGGGACGGGGAAAGAAAGGACGAAAGACGAAAGACGAAAGACGAATTTAATTGCGATTTATGAATTACATTATTCTCTCCGTGTAATATCCATAATCCCGGAATTGAAGAGCGCTTCAATCCTGATTGCTCGGCATGGGACTCCCACTCCCATCATCTCCCCAATTGGGGAGGGGGGCGAAGGGGAGGAGTGCGACAGGGTCTTAACGGATTCTTCACTGGGTGGATTCGATCGTTGGGAGAAAGCAACAGGGGCAGCTGCGATGCGGTGACGAGGCCCGGCCTTGCCTGCCGGCAGGCAGGCGGCCTGAGCGTAATGAAAAGAAAAAATAGGATTAGCGGCCTGCGGCCGTGATCCCTGGCGGGGGGACCTGCAAACAAAAATGCTGCGCACTGCGTGCTCTCATTTTTTCTTTCCCGGGAAACCTGAAAGCAAGCTTTCGGTTTCCCCGTAAATAAAAAATGCTGCGTTGCAGCAGCATTTTTGTTTGCGGAGAGAATGGGATTCGAACCCATGAACCGCTTTTGACGATTACACACTTTCCAGGCGTGCGCCTTCGACCACTCGGCCATCTCTCCGAAGAGCTCCTCCAGCTTCCCCCTCCCCAACAGAGGAGGGAGCCAGGGGGTGGGGCTTTAGGGGTGCAAAGATAGCAAATATTCCCAATCCTCAAACCGTCATCTCCCCGTGCAGCGAGGTTTGGAGGAGTTGCTTCACCGCCTGGGTTGAGTAGCCGCAGCCCAGCAGGAACATCAGCTTGGTTACTGCCGATTCCGTGGTGATATCGTAACCGCCCACCACACCGATATCGGCAAGGGCTGCGCTGGTTTCGTATTTTCCCATCTCCACCGTGCCGCCTTTGCACTGGGTAACATTGTAGAGGATGATGCCGCGCCCGATGGCCTCTTTCAGCTGATCCAGGAACCAGGTGGCGGTCGGGGCATTGCCGGCACCAAAGGTCTCGAGGATCACTGCCTTAAGTCCATCGGTATGCAGGATCGATTTCACGGTATTTGGCGTAATCCCCGGGAAGAGTTTCAGGATGGCGATGTTGTCGTCGAGCTCTTTCTGGACCCTGAGTTTCTTGAAGTTTGGTTTCAGGATGAGGCTGTTGTGATACCGGATATGGACACCGATATCGGCCAGGGCCGGGTAGTTGCCGGACATGAAGGCTCCAAAGTTCTCGGCGTTGAGTTTGCTGGTCCGGTTCCCCCGGAACAGCTTGTTCTCGAAGCAGATAGCCACTTCGGGAACAATAGGGGTATCGACTTCCCTCGCAGCTGCGATCTCCACCGAATTGATGAAATTCTCACGGCCGTCGGTGCGCACCAGCCCGATGGGGAGCTGAGACCCGGTGAAGATCACGGGCTTGTTGAGGTTCTCAAGCATAAAACTGAGTGCAGATGCCGTGTAAGCCATCGTGTCGCTGCCATGAAGCACCACGAATCCGTCATAGATCTCGTAGTTTTGTTCTATCACATCCGCCAGCCTGACCCAAAAGGCGGGATTCATATTGGATGAATCGAGCGGTGTGTCGAAGATGTGAAATTCGATGTTGCAATGGAAATTCTCCAGCACCGGGAGGAACTGGTAGAGGATCTCCTGCGATAACGGGCGGAGGGTTCCCGTTTTGGGGTCCTGCACCATACCGATGGTGCCGCCGGTGTAGATTACAAGGATAGAGGTCATAATCGTGCGGTTATGAACTCACCACCCGTCCCCCGCTCCTTCAAGGAGAGGGGGTGCAGGGGGAGAGGTCGAACAACTTAATTGCATTTTCCGTCGTCACCCGAGCGACGGTTTCGATCTGGGTGCCCTTGATCTCTGCGATCTTCGCCGCGACCAGGGGGATGTAGCAGCTTTCGTTGCGTTGGCCGCGGTGAGGCACGGGCGGGAGAAAAGGAGCATCTGTCTCCAGGAGCAGGTGTTCGAGCCCGGTTTCTGCCACGACCTGCTGGAGGCCAGAGTTTCGATATGTGATCACACCGCCAATTCCGAGTAGGAATCCCAGGGATATGGCCCGTTTCGCCTGGGCAAGATTGCCTCCGAAACAGTGGAAAACGCCCCTGACCTCCGGATTGTTCTTTGATGCGATGATGTCGGCGGTGAGATCGAAAGAATTCCGTGTATGAACGGCCACCGGAAGTTTGTGACGGATGGCCAGGTCGAGCTGACGGCTGAACGCCATTTTCTGCTCCTCAGCAAAGGTCTTGTCCCAGTAAAGGTCGATCCCGATCTCGCCGATGGCCCGGAAGCAGTATTCGGGAGCGTCAAGGTACTCTTCGATGATGTCGAGCTCCTCTTGCCAGTTGGACTTGACAGATGTGGGGTGCAGGCCCATCATGGGATGACAGATCGACGGATAGACGGATGAAAGCTGGAGCAGCTGGTTGATGGAAGAGCTGTCGATATTCGGCAGGAGGATCTCGGTTACACCGGATGCGACGGCCCGAGTGACGACCGCGTCACGGTCGGGATCGAACTCCTCCAGGTAGAGGTGCGCGTGGGTGTCGCAAAGGTTCATAACGCGGACAGGATCTGGTCGTCCTCAATGCGGTTCATGCAATCGAAATGCTTTTTCGGGCAGGCATCATAGCCCAGTTTGCTGCAGGGCCTGCAATGAAGGCCTTTTACTTCGACTATGCCGGAAAGGTCTTCCATCCCTTCCGGCAGGTACGGATACATGCCAAAAGCAGGAATTGTGTTACCCCAGATGGAGATCACCGGCTTTTTAAACGCTGCAGCGATATGCATCAGCCCGGTGTCGTTGGTGATCACCCGTTCGGCCTGCCTTACCAGCGAAGCCGATTGATTGATCGTCAGCTGTCCGCAAGTATTGTATACCCATCCGCCGGCTGCAATCGTGATCATTTCGGCACGTTCGGCATCTTCCGGCCCGCCGACGAGCACAACCGGCTTCGGCAATGTTGTACAGATCGTTGCCACCCGCTCGGCCGGGAAGATCTTGGTGCGGTGGCGGGCGCCGATGATAAAGGCGATATATCCGTCACGATGACTCAGGGGCAGGATATCCAGGCTGACCTCTTC
>DAIRDK010000011.1:0-26228 GCA_036796175.1 Bacteroidales bacterium
AAGAGGTTGCCCAGGATGCGTTTGTTAAAGCGTACCAGTCGTTGAAGAGTTTTGAACGCAAGTCGAAGTTCTCCACCTGGCTTTACCGCATCGTGTACAATGCTGCGGTTTCCCGCACCCGGAAAAAGAAGATGGAGTTTGTAGCGATGGACGACGCGATCATCCGGAATTACACCGAAATGGAGCTCACCGAACGGGTGGACCAGATGGATGAGAACGATCAACGCCTCCTGATGGAAAAAGCCGTGAACCGGCTTCCCGGGGAGGATCACCTGCTGGTGACGCTATTCTATCACTCGGACAACTCCATCGACGAGATCAGTTACATTACAGGACTTTCTGCGTCCAATGTGAAGGTTCGCCTGCACAGGATCCGGAAAAGGCTGTATGCAGAGATCTCGGAAATGATGCAGGCAGAAATGGTATAATACTGGAATTGTATAAATTTGCAGTCATGGAACGAGACGATTTTGTGAAGGATGAATTCCTGGCGAAACTGGCCGGAAGGGTGCCGCTTGAGGAGCCTTCCGCTGATTTCACCGTCCACGTGATGAAAAGCATTACGGTGCAACCGGAAACCGTGAAAGGGAAGCGGCCTTTCTTCCTCATTGCCAAATCGGTCTATCCCTGGGTGCTGCTGGGTGTATTCATCATCATCTTTCTTTTTTCCTCCGATATCCCATACCTGAGTTTTATTCCCACCCGGGAGTTTTTCCACGATCACATAACCCCTTATTTTTCATCCTTGTTTGCCGGGTTGTCCGGTCTCTTTACCGGAAATAAAACCGTTTCCATCATCCTGGCCATACTGGTCTCGGGCGGGCTCCTGGCAGCGGTCGACTGGCTGCTGCGGCGTAAAACGGAAACCCATCATCACGCAGCCTGATCCATGATCGCACAGGAGATCCTCGATTCCCTGTTCCGTTATTTCTCAGCAGTCGGCGCCCCGGCATTCCACATCAAAGCGACCGCGGTATTATCCGGCGGATCGATCAACCAGGTTTACCGGTTAAATACCTCTTATGGCGACTTCTGCCTGAAAGTCAACCAGGCCGGTCATTTCCCCGGCCTGTTCGAGGCGGAGGCCAAAGGTTTGCACCTGCTGATTGAGGCGGGAGAACTGGAAGTTCCCAGGCCCGTGTTCTGGGATACCCTGGAGAGCCATACCTTTCTCCTGCTGGAGTATATCGTTTCATCCAGGGCGCGAAGCGACATGATGTACCGGTTCGGCGAAAGCCTTGCACGTCTTCACCGGCATCGTACCGAGATGTTCGGACTCGGTTTCGACAATTACATGGGCGCCCTGCCCCAGAGCAACCGTCAGCACGCCGCCTGGACCGAATTTTTCATCACCGAGCGCCTGGAACCACAGGTCCGGCTGGCCTCGGAACGGGGATTTGCGGTCAGGAAGTCATTCGAAAACCTGTACCCACGCATCGGATCCTGGCTGCCTGAAGAGCCCCCTTCATTGGTCCATGGCGATCTGTGGAACGGCAACTACATCGTGACCGGCAACGGAACGGCTGCACTGATCGATCCGGCCGTTTATTACGGGCACAGGGAGGTTGATATCGCCATGACCACGCTGTTCGGCGGGTTCAGCCCGGATTTCTACGACGCTTATGATGAAACATACCCGCTTGAAACGGGATGGAAAGACCGTATTGACCTGTATAACCTGTATCCTTTGCTGGTCCACCTGAACCTGTTCGGTTCCTCCTACCTGGGCGAGATCCTGTCGATCCTGAAACGGTTTTAGCCGCGGTCCTGCATCCGTTCGTTCCAGAGGTCCCTGAAACTCTTCTGCGCGACCCGGGGCATTGACCGGCGCGGTCCCCAGGAATTGGACACATACGTGCTGAGGACCCGGTTTTTGATCCCGGCGCCTGTCTTGTCCAGCACCCACCGGTGAAGCATCACATATTTCCAGGCCGATATCACCTGTTTCCAGGAATACTTGTAATATTTCTTCATCACCGAATCCCGGCGGTTGTGAAGCAGCAGTTCATGCAGTGGGATCATGACCGGGCAGACACTGGTGCAGCTGCCGCAGAGGGATGAGGCAAAACTCAGGTGGTTATACTCTTTGAACCCTTTGTAATGAGGGGAGATGACAGACCCTACCGGGCCTGAATAGACCGCGCCGTAAGCGTACCCTCCAACGCTCCTGTACACGGGACAGGCATTGAGGCAGGCCCCGCACCGAATACAGGAAAGGGCTTTGCGCTGCTCCTTGTACCTGAGCACTTCGGTACGGTGGTTATCGATCAGCACGACGTACATCTCTTCCGGTCCGTCAGGTTCATTTCCCGTTCTGGGGCCGAAGACAATATTGTTATAGGCAGAAAGATACTGGCCGGTTGCATGGGTGGAGAGAAGCGGAAAGAACAGGTCGAGATCTTCCAGGGCCGGGATGATCTTTTCGATCCCGGCCACGACAATGTGGATCTTGGGGTAACCTATCGACAAGAGGCCGTTTCCTTCGTTTTCCGTAAGTCCGACCGCTCCCGAATCCGCAACCAGGAAATTGGCCCCGGTGATCCCGATATCAGCCCTGATAAATTCATTTCGTAACTGTTCCCGTACAAACGCGGTGATCTCTTCGGGGGAGGAACCTTCGGGCAAACCGAATTTTTCTGCGAACAGGTTTGCCACATCCTCCTTCGACTTGTGCATGGCCGGCGTGAGGATATGATACGGCTTTTCGCCTGCGACCTGAACAATGTATTCGCCCAGGTCCGTTTCAAAGACCTCCTTGCGGTTCTTTTCAAGCAACTCATTCAGTTCGAGTTCTTCGGAGACCATCGTTTTCTGCTTGACGATCACTTTCGCCTTCGAACTCCTGACTATATTCATGATCTCTTTCTGGGCGTCTTTTTCCCCGGGGGCCCAGATCACCTTTCCGCCCCTCTTTTCAAAATTCCTGGCAAACTCGTTCAGGTACCCGTCAAGTTTGTTGATCACCTTGTGTTTCAGGTTGGCCGCACGTTTTCTGGCCAGATCCAGGTCGCTGAACTGGGCTTTTCCCCTGGCAACGGCACGGTCGTAAACGCCGATATTGTGATCGAGTCTCTTCCGGTGCTCCGGATCGAATGCCTTGCGATCGCTTTCTTTCAGAAAGGTCCGGTATGCCTGGGTCATGTCAAGTGAGCTTGGTTTTAGAACGGGATCTTTTCAACCCTTCGCTGATGACGGCCTCCCTCAAAATCAGTGGAAAGAAATATCCTGACACATTCCCAGGCCACATCGTCAGTGATGAACCGGGCCGGCAGGGAAATGATATTCGCATCGTTGTGCTGCCTGGCGAGGGCAGCGAGTTCGGGCTTCCAGCACAAAGCGGCCCGGACATTCGGGTACTTATTGGCTACCATCGATGCCCCGTTGCCGCTTCCGCAGATAATAACGGCTTTCTCAAATTTCCGTTCATTCACCGACCTGGCAACCGGATGGATCATATCGGGATAATCGACGCTTTCCGGTGAACCTGTCCCGAAATCGGTCACCCTGAATCCCGCCTCCTCCATTTTCTTCTTAAGGAATTCTTTCAGTGAATAACCGGCATGATCACATCCTATAGCAATATTTTTCGATTCCTCAGACATTGTTAATTCCTTTTTTGCAAATGTAAATATAATGCGATCATTATGAACGTAAAGGAAATTTGATGTCGTTTTAAAGAACTAATAGTCATAATTTTATCTTTTCCACAAATAAATGTTGACAACTGCTTACCTTTGTTACAAAATTCTGATAACAACGAAGGTGACGGCATGGTTATTAACAAGGCTACTCAAAACCTGGTTTTTCTCACTTTTTTTTTGCAGATCTTAACATTCCGCAAGCCTCTTTTTCAATAGAATTTTTTAACACCAAATCTTGTTAACCATCGTTAATAAAATATACACTCTTTTTTAAATCAGCATATTGAAATAATAAAACCGGGTAATGAGTGTTAATAAAACCGGCAAATCAGAAAATGCAAAAAGGATGGGAAAAAGAATTGAACAGAATGAACATCCATTATATAAAATAATAAAAAAGTAAATCTTTATTTTTCTTTAATGAATTCCCCGGAACGAGATATAAAAAACGAGATCCTTAAAATCAAAAAGGAAAAAAATGCAGTGATCCTGGCCCATTATTATACGACTTCCGATATCCAGGATCTGGCTGATTACATCGGAGACAGTCTGGCACTTTCACAGGAAGCATTTAAAACCAAAGCAGATATCATTCTGTTTGCCGGTGTTCATTTTATGGCTGAAACAGCCAAGATCCTGAACCCGTCGAAAAAGGTGCTGATCCCTGATCTGAAAGCGGGATGTTCGCTGGCAGATTCATGTCCGCCGGATGATTTTAAGCGGTTTATCGAAGAACATCCCGGTCATCAAGTCGTATCGTATATTAACTGTTCTGCTGAAGTGAAAGCATTGTCGGATGTGATTTGTACGTCAAGCAATGCCATGAAGATCGTTCAGTCATTCCCGGCGGAACAAAAGCTGATCTTTGCCCCGGACAGGAATCTTGGAGCCTATATAAGCAAAATGACCGGAAAGGAGCTGGTCCTGTGGAACGGAACCTGCGAGGTTCATGATGTGATTCAAACGGAAGCTGTCATTAAACTCAAACTTGAGCATCCCGATGCAAAACTGATCGCTCACCCGGAATGTAAAGCAGTGATCCTTGAAATGGCGGATTTCGTTGGATCTACGACTGCTTTGCTTAATTTTACCATCCGGGATGACGCCAGGAAGTACATTGTGGCCACCGAAACGGGCATTCTGTACCAGATGCAAAAGAGCTCGCCGGAAAAAGAGTTCCTGGTGGTCCCTGCAGATGAAACCTGTTCATGCAACGATTGTCCATACATGAAACTGAACAGTTTGCCGAAAATGCTGCACGTACTTACTGCAGAGACCAATGAGATCGTGATGGATCCCGGGTTGATGGACCGGGCCAGGCTTCCGATCCTTCGGATGCTGGAATTATCAGCCTGATCCTTTAGCTTGGAAAGGAACATATCCTGTATGAAAGGAACCTTACTGATCACTGTCTTGTTCACTTTATCCCTGGCCGGTACCCGTTTGTCCGGGCAGGATACGGTACGCACCGATGGCTACCAGAAATTCTACTATCAGAATGGCGTGTTATCCAGTGAAGGCACGATGCGCAGCGGAAAACCCGATGGTTACTGGAAAGCCTACTATGAGAACGGCATCCTGAAATCCGAAGGAAACCGCAGGAACTTCGAGCTGGACAGCCTGTGGCGGTTTTACAATGAACAAGGCGAACCGATGCTCGATATCTTTTACCGGAACGGTAAAAAGAACGGCATCAAAACCACCTACCTCGACAAGGAGATCGTCAAAGAGAATTTTGTCAATGATGTGAAAGAAGGCTGGACGCGTTATTACCTCCCCGACGGGACCCTGAAGCTCGAGATCCCTTTCGTCAAAGGGCTTGAACAGGGGATTGGCAAGGAATACTCGGCTGATGGGAACATTATCACCATCACGGAATATAAAAGAGGGTTCATTACCGACCGCATGAAGGTCAACCGGCGGGATAAGAACAACCTGAAACAAGGTACCTGGGTGACCTTTTATCCCAACGGCAGGATCAAACAGGAAGGGACGTATAAGAACGACAGGAAAAACGGTTATTTCAAGGACTACACCGAAAACGGGGATCTGATCAAAGTCGTCAAGTACGTTGACGACATGGCCCAGCCGGATGCTGCCGAAATTCAGAAGCTGCAGGTACAGAATGAATACTATCCGGACGGCAAGATCAGGGTGACGACCATGTACCGGAACGGGATCCCGGAAGGGGTTAAAAGAGAGTTCGCTCCTGACGGGCAGATCGTGAAGTCGGAAGAGTACCATAACGGCATTGTCATCGGTGAAGGGATTGTCCTCGAAGACGGATCCCGCGACGGCCCCTGGAAAGAGTTTTACAGCGACGGTTCGCTGCGGGCCGAGGGCCGATATGAGAACGGCAAACGGATAGGGGAGTGGAAATTTTTTCATCCCGACGGGAAGATCGAGCAGACCGGCAAATACACCAAATCGGGGAAGCCCGACGGAACGTGGAAATGGTATTACGATAACGGGCAACTTCTCAGGGAAGAAACCTATTACAATGGCCTTCGCGACGGCCTGTCGGAAGAGTACGACGAGAACGGGAACCTGGTGGAGCGGGGAGAATACCTGGAAGGGAAAGAAGACGGCAAGTGGATCTCCTCCACAGGCGACCATTGTTATATCGGTTCTTACCGCGACGGACTGCGCACCGGGTTGTGGCAGGGTTATTACCTGACGCCGGTGGAAGGCAGGGTGGACAGCACCCTGAGTTTTTCCGGCAACTTCATCGAAGATCTTCCGGACGGCAAGCAGACCTGGTTCTGGGACAACGGGAAGATCCGAGAGGAGGGAACCTGCGTCATGGGCTCCCGGGAAGGGAACTGGAACATCTATAATTACGACGGAACCTTGTTCCTCGTGATCACTTACGTGAACGGAGTGGAAACCAGGTATGACGGCGTGAAGATCAAGCCACCATTCGAACAGAACGAATAATGGGAAACATCAGAAAACAAAGGCCGGACGGAGACCGTCCGGAAGACGGGCTTATACGCCTCAATAAATTCATTTCCAACTCGGGAGTCTGTTCAAGGCGCGAAGCCGATGTGCTGATCTCAACGGGGGTGGTGAAAGTGAACGGCAAGGTGGTCACGGAACTGGGTACGAAAATATCCCCCGCCGATAAGATCCAGGTCGGCGACCAGGTGATCAAACAGGAAAAACCGGTGTACATCCTGCTGAATAAACCGAAGGGATATATAACAACCGTCGAGGATCCGGAGAACCGGCGCACCGTCATGGAACTGATCCAGGGAGCCTGCAGGGAACGTGTTTACCCGGTCGGCCGCCTCGACCGTAACACCATGGGACTCCTGCTGTTTACCAACGACGGCCTCATGGCCAAGAAACTAACGCACCCGAGGTACGGGATCCGGAAAGTGTATCATGTATTTCTCGACCAGCCACTGAAGAATGCAGACCTGCAAAAGATCCGGGACGGAATTGACCTGGAAGACGGCTTCATCAAGGTGGATCAGATCGAATATGTCGGCGAAGGGGCCGACCGGAAACAGGTCGGCGTGGAGATCCATTCGGGCAAGAACCGCATCGTGAGAAGGATCTTTGAGAAACTCGACTATAAAGTGACCAAGCTGGACCGTGTGGTCTTTGCAGGTCTCACCAAGAAAAACCTGCCGCGTGGGGAATGGCGGTTTCTTGAAGAGAAAGAGATCAATATGCTGAACATGATCAGAAACCCAAAAGGACCAGCATGAGACCTGTGACCTTGTATATCGTTGAGGATGAACTCCTGATCACGATGAGCCTGAAAAACCAGCTGCAGGCAGCCGGTTACCAGATCCTGGGGATGGCCACCAAATGTGACGCGTGCCTTTCCGACCTGGAACAGCTGCGAAGCCAGGGACAAGAACCGGAGATTGTCCTCATGGACATCAACATCCGAGGCCATGTCGATGGCATTGAAACGGCACGCAGGATTACCGAACAATTCGATTGCGGGATCATTTTCATTACCGGGCAAAGCTCCAAGGAAGTTTATGAACGCTCTTTCTCGATCAAACCGTTCGGGTATCTCCTGAAGCCGATCGACCTGGAACAGACCCGGATGATCATCGAGATCGGCGCCTACCAGCGCCAGCTCGAACTGGAGAACAAGAGCTACCAGAAAAAACTCATGCAGATGCTTGAAGAACGAACCAGGGAGAAAGAGGAGGTCGCCATCATGTTTGAAACGGTGATCGGGAACTCGCTGGTGGCCCTGACCGTTCTCCAGGACAACCGGATCGTCTTTATGAACCGCGAGGCGGAGCGGATCTTCGGGTATTCGAGAGAGGAAGCCTGCGAACTGGATGCTGCTGCCATCCTGAACCACCTGCACCCGGAAGACCGGGAGATGGCTCTTGAAAAAGCGCGTCGCCGGCTGAATGGGGAAGACCTTCCCCAGGAATCACGCGTTCGTTTCATTCTCCGTGACGGATCCGTCAAAACGCTGATCTCCTATGTAAAACCCATTCAATACGGAGGCCGTCCGGCACTCCAGCAGATCTACTTCGATGTGTCGAAACTAAACTGTTAACATATGGTTAGAAATATATTATTATATCTGTTCATAGGATGCGCGCTTTCTGCCTTTGCGTCTGACCCCGTAAAAGATGCACTGGCGGCTGCAGGGGATGCTTCAACGTACCCTGGCGACCACCAGGTCGTGGTGTTCGACAGCACCCTGGTGGATGTCCAGGAATCCGGGCTGACTTATGTGACCGTTCACACGCTGACGAAAGTTCTCACAGCCAAAGGAGCCATGGACCTGAATGTGATCAGGTACGGATACGATCCGCTGTCAGCGTATGTTGAGATCCGCAAAGCGGTCATTCATCATGCCGATGGTACAGTCATTATACTGGATACGGCTGCCACGCTGGATTACCCGGCTCCAGCCCGGGCCATTTACTGGGGCGCACGCGAGAAAATGCTCGGGATCGGGCGGCTTGAACCCGGGGATGCGGTTGAGGTCGTCATGTTCCGTAAAGGATTTACCTACGCCTTGCTGCAGGATGAGGATGAACGGTACATTCCGCCCATGAGAGGCCATTTCTATGACATTGTGGAATTTTTCGGGTCTGGTCCGGTGATCGAAAAAGTCTACCGCGTGAGTCTTCCGAAAACCAAGGCGCTGCAATACCAGGTCTATAACGGCGAGGTCCAGGCCGGGAGCTGGATCGAAAAGGACCGGCAGGTGATCACATTCACGAAGCGCAACCTGGTTCCGTTCCACGGAGAACCTCGAATGGTGGCCAACAGTGATGTGGCGCCGAAATTGTTGTTGTCGACGAGCCCCGACTGGTTTGCCAAGTCAACCTGGTTCTTCGGCGTCAACGAAGATTTCGGGAGTTTTGATTCCACTCCTGAGATCAAGTCAAAAGTCGATGAGATCCTGAAAGGGGCCAAAAATGAACTGGATTCTGTTTCGAGGCTCACCCACTGGTGCGGCGATGAGATCCGGTATTCGGGAATCTCCATGGGACCCGGCGAAGGGTACACGCTGCACAAGGGGGCGATGACCTTTGCCGACCGCTGCGGCGTGTGCAAGGACAAGGCAGGGATGCTCATCACCATGCTGAGGGCAGCCGGGTTTAAATCCTATCCGGCGATGACCATGGCCGGGTCACGGATCGACTACATTCCCGCCGACCAGTTCAACCATTGCGTGACCGTGGTCAAACTGAGCGACGGCAACTACCATCTGCTGGATCCCACCTGGGTGCCGTTCCTGCGGGAACTATGGTCCAGCGCTGAACAACAGCAGCAGTACCTGATGGGAGTGCCCGAAGGAGCCGACCTGGCTACCACCCCGTTGTCGCCTCCCGAAAACCATTACGTCCATATTACCGGTTATTCAAAGCTGTCACCTGACGGAACCCTGGCGGGAACTGTCGAGATCACCGCGGAAGGGCAGTCGGATGCGGCCGTCAGGGGCCTGCTTCGCAACGCGAAACCGGAATTGTGGAAGGCAAACCTGGAAAAGGAACTGATGAAGATCAACCCGAACGCACAGATCACGCGTACGGAATATACCGATCCGTTCGACTATCGGTCGGGTCCTATCCGGATCAGTATTGCGTACAAGATCCCCCGGTATGCCCTGGTCTCAAACGGGATGATCCTGTTCACTCCGCTGACCGCCGCCCCCGTGTTTAAAAATTTCCAACCCCACCTGTTCTTCGATACCGGGCTGAAGGAAAGGAGATACGCCTTCCGTGACCGCTGTTCCCGTCTCGTGGAGATCACGGAAACAGTTGAGCTGCCGGCAGGGATTAAACCGTACCGCGTCCCCGGCAAAATTGAACGCAATGGCAAGGCTGCCTCATTCACAGGAGGCTATACCCTGGGACTGAACGCAATTACCTATTCTGCCAAAGGAACCTACGGGAAACGGCTGTACGATGCAGCCGACTGGCCGGAATTCCGCGCAGCGGTGGAAGGCCAGAACCGGTTCGGAGATGCGCCGGTCATCTTTCAACTTCAGGATGCAAGAGTCAACATTCAAAATTAACCTTGATGAAAAAGATATCAGGCGCACTGCTGCTGCTCGCAGTCTTATCTGTAAACCCGCTGGTCGCGCAGGATGAGAAGAATTACGATGCGGTCTATCTGTCCATAGTGAAGGAATATACGCTGAATCCCGACGGCAGCATGGCTTTTCATTACATAAAAGACCAGAAACTGCTTACCTACCGGGCGATCAATGCATTTTACGGGGAGACGTTCGTGGTGTACAATCCGCAATACCAAAAACTGGAGATCAATGCCTCGTCCACCACCATGGCCGATGGAAAGCTGGTCAAGGCGCCCGCCAATGCCTTCAACGAAGTGCTGCCCGGGTTTGCAGCCAATGCCCCTGCTTTCAACGGTCTGCGTGAAATGGTGATCACCCATACCGCACTCGAACGGAATGCAGTGATCCACCTGGACTATACCCTCCGCACCGAACGGGAATTCTACCCGGTTCTCGCAGCCGACGAGGTCCTGTCGGAAATCGAACCGGTCCGTTCGCTGACAATCCGGGTCAGGGTTCCTGCAGGGAAATCCGTGGATTACAAGACGATCAACATAAAAATAGAACCGGTCAGAATCCAGGAAGGCGGTTTCAGTATTTACACATGGACCTTTGAGAATGTAAAACCCATCTCGGCGGAGGACAATCAGCCCGGGGGAAATGAAATACAGCCGCGGATCGTATTCAGCTGCGGACAGGATGCTGACCGGACGTGGACCTGGTTCACGTCGCAACCCGCCTTCAGCAGTGCGGTTACGGAGAGCATGAAGCAGGAAGCCGGCCGTCTTGCAGCAGGGGGGCCTTCCAACGGGATGCTGGCGCTGAAAATCCAGGAAAGCGTGGTGAACGGGATCAACCTTACCCCGGTATCCATGAGGTATACGGGTTTCCGCCTGCGGACACCGGACGAGGTGTGGTCGGGCAATTATGGGAATCTGCCTGAAAAGGCCCTGCTGATGACCGCGATGCTCCGTGCAGCAGGTCTTGACGCCCTGCCTTACGCAGTCTACAGATCACAGGTCTATACCGGGAAGATCGCCGATCTGTATGGGATCGAAGATATCGTGGTCAAGGTCACCACCTCCGAAGGAACGGTCCTCTGGCTTTCCGCATCGAACCTGAACAACCAGCAAATGCCAGCCGCCATGCCCGGCAGAACCCTGGTTCCGCTCACTGCGGAGGGCCGGGCGCAGGTCATTTCGGGTGAAGCCGTACCTGGTACCAGTAACCTTTCGGGTAACCTGTACATCAGCGATAAACAGGAACTGACCGGCGACCTCACGGTCACCGTATCAGGCCCGCTGAACCCGCGGTACGCGCTGCTCCGCGATGAAAGCAAGGCAAAACAGTGGATCTCCGGGATCGCTCCGAAGGAGATCAAAGAGGTCAGGCTCTCGCAGCCGGGCGAAGAATCTTCCACTTACACCTTCCAGGTGCAGAAGGACAACGCACTGAAACAAGATACTGCACTGCGCACATTGATCCTGCCGTTCTTCAGTTCGGGGATTGAAAGCTGGGGAATGAAGCAATTCCCCTCGTACCGCAATTCACCGGTCGAAGTTCCGTATCCGCTGACTGAATCAGTCGGTATTGTCCTTACGGTTCCCGGTAATTTTTCCCTGCTTAGCCAGGAGAGCGATGAAAACTTCTCGAACACCGCTGGATCTTACAGGTATGAATTGCGGAAGGAAGCAGGGAAGATCATCATCAATAAAACGGTCACGGTTAAACACCGGATCACGGAGCCAAAGGACTATCCCGCTCTGAAAGCGCTGTTTGATGCCTGGAATACGCAGCAGCAGCGGGAGGTCGTATTTATGGTGAAGTGATGTTATCCGACGACATCTCTTCCCAGCATGGTATGGTGAATGTACTTGCTGATCTTGTCGAGTTCGAAGTATTCACGCTGCAGTTCGAGAAGTTCGTCCATGTTCTCTGAAGATCTCATTTTACGGGAGATCTCCCGTTTCCGTTTATCGAGCTTCTTGACCTTGAATGTCAGCAGCCCCTTGGTATTGACGACCTCCAGGCGGTTCTCCTCCGTTTTCACGGTGATATTGTTCTTCTCCCAGTTGGGACTGAGTTCGTATTTGTCGAGAATAAAGTAGATCGCCGTTTTTGAGATATCGGCGTCAGTATGGTTCAGGAAATAGTCCTGGGCGGGTGTTTCCCCCTGTTCAAGCATTTTCCGGTACTCATCAAAGATTTTGGTGTACACGGGGTTATCGAAGGAGATCTCATCGCTGAAGATGTCGAAGATGAGATACTGCGCGATCAGGACCTCGTGGGTTTCCAGTTTCTGTTCCTCGTTCAGGGTAGAGAGCACCATTTTTTTTGATCCGTGGTTCAGCAGCAGCCGCATGATCTCGGCCTCCTGGTGTTCATCGGATTCCACGTCATACTCTGTCTGCGGTGGAGAGGAATAGTCCGTAGGCCCGGGAATGGCTTCTTCCGTATTCCCTTTTTCGGCGGCCTCTTTCAGCACCTTCGAGCGGAGCATCTTGTTGGTTTCGTTGACCAGCACTTGCTCGCCCACGTTCATCAGGTCGGCGCATTCCCTGATATAGAGGCTGCGCGTAATGCCGTCGGGGATAAGGGCGATGGTTTGAACGATCTCCCTGACGAGGGCCGCTCTTTTGATCGGGTCACCCTTCGTTTCCTCCAGCAGCAGCTTGGTCTTGAAGAGAATGAAATTGACCGAGCTGTTGCGGATGAATTCCTCGACTTCCGCCGGATGATGTTTCCTGGCGTACGAATCGGGATCGTCGCCTTCGGGGAACAGGACGATCTTCACATTCATGCCTCCCTCGACGATCATGTCGATCCCCCGCATCGAAGCTTTGATGCCGGCCGGATCGCCGTCGTACAGGATCGTGATGTTCTTCGTATAGCGCTGGATCAGGCGGATCTGGTCGTGGGTGAGCGAGGTTCCTGAAGAAGCGACCACGTTGGTGATCCCGGCCTGGTGAAGCGAAATGACATCGGTATAGCCTTCCACCAGGAAACAGTTGTCTTTCGCGACGATTTCATTCCGTGCGAAATAGATCCCATACAGCGACCGGCTTTTATTATAGATCTCCGATTCGGGGGAGTTGACATATTTCGGCCGGTTCTTATCAGAGGTGAGGATCCGCCCGCCGAACCCCGTCACCCGTCCCGAGGCGCTGTGGATAGGGAAGATGACGCGGGAGTGGAAACGGTCGATCAGCCGGCCTTCCCGTTCGATGGAAAGTCCGCTTTTTACGAGGTATTCCTTCTTGTATCCTTCCTTTGCCGCGTGGTTCGATAAGGCGTCCCACAGGTCGGGACTGTAGCCTAGCTGGAACTTACGGATGATATCATCCCGGATTCCCCGTTCGCGGAAATAGGTGAGTCCCACCGCTTTGCCTTCTTCCGTTTCGAACAGGGCCTTAGAGAAATACTGCTGGGCAAACAGGTTCAGGTTGAACAGGCTCTCCTTTTCCCCCTGTTCCTGCTGCATTTCGGGTGTCTGCTGCTCCTCTTCGATTTCGATGCCGTACTTCCGGGCCAGGTACCGGAGCGCTTCGGGGTAGGTGAAGTGCTCGTGCTCCATGATGAAGTTCACCGAGTTGCCGGCTTTCCCGCATCCGAAGCACTTGTAGATCCCTTTGACCGGCGACACGGTAAACGAGGGTGTTTTCTCGTTGTGGAACGGGCACAGCCCGATCATGTTGACGCCCCGCCGCTTCAGAGAAACGAAATCGCCGACCACCTCCTCGATGCGGGCGGTGGAGAGGATGTTCTCGATGGTATCGCGGGTGATCAAAACAAAGTCCTGGGTGAAGCGCTAAAGTAATAAAAATCCGTATGCGGGTTTTTAGTAATTTTAGACCCCAATCCGAACTTATGAACCGAAGGCAATTTTTCAGGAAAGGCCTGTATGCAGGCGTTGCCGCTGGTGCGGCGCTGTCGCTTGGCGACCCGGAGAAACTGTTCGCATCCGTACCGCCCCTGCCACCGGGCCCTCCTGTCCCCTATGATCTCGTAGCCGTCAAAGGCGGCGATCCTGCCACGATGTTCACCAAGGGGATCGAGTCGCTCGGAGGCATGGGCGCGTTCGTGAAAAAGGGACAGACCGTCGTCGTGAAACCCAACATTGGCTGGGACGTCCCGCCGGACCGTGCCGGGAATACGAACCCCGCGCTGGTGAAGCAGATCATTGCCATGTGCTATGCAGCAGGGGCTAAAACCGTCTACGTCTTCGACAACACCTGCGACAACTGGGTCAAGTGTTACCAGAACAGCGGGATCGACAAGGCCGTAAAGGATGCAGGGGGCAAAATGGTCCCCGGCAATTCCGAAGGGAACTACCAGGAGGTGGAGGTGAAAGCCGGGAAGAAACTGAAAAAAGCCAAGGTGCATGAGCTGATCCTCAGCAGCGATGTCTTCATCAACGTGCCCATTCTGAAGCATCACAGTTCCTCGCAGATCACGGTGTCGATGAAGAACCTCATGGGTATCGTTTGGGACCGTTACTACTGGCACCGTAACGACCTCAACCAGTGCATCGCCGATTTCGCCCCGGTACGCAAGCCTGACCTCAACGTGGTAGATGCCTACCGCGTACTGATGAAACGGGGCCCCCGCGGGGTCTCGGTGGAAGATGTGGAGATGAAAGGCTCGCTGATCCTGTCGAAGGATATAGTAGCCGCAGATGCAGCCTCGGCAAAGCTATTCGGCGTGGAACCCGAAACCATCCCCCATATCAAGCTGGCCAGCCAGGCCAATGTCGGCGTAATGGACCTCACCAACCTGTCGATCAACCGGATCAAGCTTTAATCCGATGAAACTGACCCTGCTCAAGCCACTCCGCGTTACCTTCTCGCTGATCGCTTTTTTATTGATCCTGTGGCTCTTCCTGGACATAACCGGACGACTTACCGACAAGCTGGTCAACGGGATCCTGTTCTTCCAGTTCGTGCCCTCTGCTATCCGCCTGTTTCACGCCTTCACCTTCATTTCTCTCGGGGCTGTTTTCATTATCCTGCTGTCGTGGCTGTTCGGGAGGGTATATTGTTCATTCCTTTGTCCCCTGGGTTTGCTGATGGATCTTGCCAACGGACTGCGAACGAGAATACAGCGAAAAAAAAGATTCCGCTTCATGAGGCCGCAGCCGGCTGTGCAATATGTTCTCCTGGCTGTGGTCCTGATCCCTCTCCTTTTCGGCAATTTATTCTTTATCAATTTGTTAGATCCTTACAGCCTCGCCGGTAAACTATTTACCAACCTGGCAAGGCCGGTCTGGTACGGAGCGATCAACCTGGTTTCATGGGTACTGAAGTTAGTTAACAACTTTTCGGTCTACCCGGTGGAGATCAAATTCCTCGCGATGCCCTCGTTCCTGTTTAGCCTGGCCATATTCATTGCGGTAGTCCTCCTTGCATTTTTCAGGGGAAGGTGGTACTGTAACGCCATCTGCCCGGTTGGGACCGTCCTGGGGCTTCTTTCGAAAGTTTCATTATTCCGGATCCGGATCAACGAAAATGAGTGCACCAGCTGCGGGCTATGCGTCCGGTCGTGCAAAGCGGGATGCATTGACATGAAAGCAAAACAGGTTGATTTCTCGCGGTGTGTTGCGTGTTTTAATTGTTTCAGAGCGTGTGAATACGATGGATTTTCATATGCCGTTGCCCGGAAGCCGGCCACCGTAAAACCGGATGTCTCGCGTAGGGAATTCCTGAGGCAGACGGCCACGGGGATGACCGCTGTTGCCGGTGTGCTCGCAACCGGGAGTCTGCCGGCCAGGGATACATCGACCACCGGCGAAGCGCCGAAACCTGGCCCCGTAACGCCGCCGGGCTCCCTGAGCATCTGGAATTTCACTTCTGCCTGTACAGCCTGCCAGCTCTGTATCAGTGCCTGCCCGACCAAGGTCCTGCAACCCGCATTTCTCGAATACGGGTTAAACGGACTTTTCATGCCGAAAATGGCGTATGCGGTGAACTACTGCAATTTCGACTGTATCGCCTGCACCCTTGTCTGTCCTACAGATGCGATCAACCCGTTAACGGTCGATCAGAAACATATCGTGCAGATCGGCGTGTCGAAACTGATCAAGAACATCTGCGTGGTGGTGGAGAAAAAGACCGCCTGCGGCGCCTGTTCGGAGCACTGCCCGACCAAAGCGGTTGAGATGGTGCCCTACCTCGGTACGCTGAAGATCCCTGCCATCGATGAGAAACTGTGTGTGGGTTGCGGCGCCTGCGAACACGCCTGTCCAACCCGGCCGATCCGCGCCATTTACGATAAACCCAACAAGTACCATCGCACGGCCATGAAACCCCTGCACAGGGTCAACGAATTACCGGAAGTCAAAAAAACCACGGAGGATTTTCCGTTCTAGCCCCAAACGTGTGTGCGATTATCCACCCGTAGGGGCGAGTCGCCGACTCGCCCCTACAATACGACGGTATCCCACCCCGCCGCCGTCAATATTTCATAACCGCCGAATCCCATCAATTTCAGCGCCCCTGCCGTTTCGTCAAGATGAAGGGAGAGTTCGTGGGGTTTGTGGGCGTCGGAAGTGATCGTCACGGGAATGCCCATGTCCCGTGCCTTTTGCAGTATCCCCGGCCCCGGAAACGTCGTATCTGAACGCTTCTTATAGATACCCCTGGTATTTACCTCCATCCTGCATCCGGCATCCTGTATCAGTGATAAGGTCTCATCCGCCAGCTTCCTGCACCACGGTTCGTCTTCACGAAAAAACCTGTCCCGGTTGTGCATTTTGATCTTGTCGAGGTGCCCCACAACATCGGGTTTGTAAACGGAGATGAGTTCCTGCAGCTGGCGGTAGTAAGCGGTGACCCCCTCGCGGATATCGCCGCCGAACACATCGTTCAACCCGGCGTCATAGCTTTCGCGGTAAGGACCGTCGATGAACCAAAGCTTGCCGTTCGCGACATTTTTAACAAGATGTACGGAGCCGATGATAAAGTCGAGCGGGTAATGCTGCCGGAACCAGGATGGATTGTTGCCGGTTCCCGGGATGTAATCGATCTCCATGCCCAGCAGTACATCGATCTTCCCTTTGTAATGCTCTTTCAGTTTCAGGATGGTCTCGCAATACGCATCTGCACGCTCTTCCTTGATTGCGAATGTATTTTCAAACGGCAACGGCGAGTGGTCTGAGAACCCGATACTCCGGAATCCAATCCTCAGCGCCGCTTCGATATAATCATCAGGAGGGGAGGAGCCGTCGGAGAAAATCGTATGTGTATGGAGGTTTGATAACATGATGAAGGATGACGGATGACAGATTACGGATGACGGATGTGTGGGTTTGGGTTATGAGTTTTGAGTGTGAAGATTTGAGTTTTAAGTTCAGTTTTGACTTTTGACTTTTGACTTTTGAGTTATTTTATAGACCCGGTCCGCTCTGCGCAACATCGTTCCGACCGGTATCGAGCAATCCTCGCCTTTCACTGTTTTCTTCACCGTGTTGAGGTCGACGCGGATCTCCGGGATCTGCATTTCCAGCGAGCCGGTTGTCGGGCCCTGGATATAGATGAGGTCGCCGGGCGAGAGATGGCCGGATTCCATCCGGATCTCGGCCACCTTCAGTTTCTTAAAGTAATTGGTGATCTTTCCGACATACTCCTTATGGCGCGTGGCCACGGATCCGTGCTGATCAGCCCATTCGCCCATCTTCCGGCCGAGGTAGTACCCGTCCCAGAAACCGCGGTTGTAAACCTGGTCAAGGCGCTTCATCCAGGCAGCGACTTTCTTTTGCGTGTAAGTCCCGCTCAGCACTGCGTCAACCGCTTCGCGGTAACATTGCACGACCGTTGACACATACTCGGGACTGCGGCC
The DNA here is from genome assembly GCA_036796175.1 of Bacteroidales bacterium. Taxonomy (GTDB): domain Bacteria; phylum Bacteroidota; class Bacteroidia; order Bacteroidales; family FEN-979; genus DAIRDK01. The sequence continues at coordinate 17,992 of DAIRDK010000011.1, forward strand.
GCGGCCTTCGATCTTCAGCACGGTAACACCTGCCGCGATGATCTTGTCGAGAAAGCCGATCGTGCACAGGTCCTTCGGCGACATGATGTATTCGTTGTCGACAGCCAGTTCGATCTCGCCATCGAAGTCGGTCACTTTATAGGGTCTCCTGCAAAGCTGGTAGCAGGCGCCCCGGTTGGCGGAAGCATTATAGTGGTCGAGGCTGAGGTAGCATTTGCCGGAGATCGCCATGCACAGCGCGCCGTGCGCGAAAACTTCGATCTGAACGAGGCTTCCGGACGGTCCTTTGATCTTCTGCTTCCTGATCTGTTTCGTGATAACGGCGACCTGTTCAAGGCTGAGTTCGCGTGCCGTCACCATGACATCGGCGTATTGAGCCCAGTAGTTTACTGCGGCGATGTTCGAGATGTTGGTCTGCGTCGACATATGGACCGGCATGCCGGCGGATGCACAGTACTGGATCACCGCCTGGTCGGAAGCGATGATCGCTGTGATGCCGTTCTTCTTCGCCGAATCGACGATCTTTTTCATCTCCTTCATCTCCTGATCATAGATGACGGTGTTCAGCGTGAGGTAGGACCGCTTGCCGTGTTTGCGGCAAGTCTTCGAGATCCGCACCAGGTCCCGTAGCGTGAAGTTCACCGACGACCTGGCCCGCATGTTCAGTATGCCAACGCCGAAATAGACGGAGTCGGCTCCCGCCCGGATGGCGGCGGTTAGTGATTCCCAGGAACCGACGGGGGCGGTGATCTCGACGTTGGTCATGGGGCAAAGATACGGGGAAAAAGGATGACGGATGACAGATGGCAGATGACGGATGGCAGATGACGGATGGACAGATAAACAGATAGTTAGAAAAAATATGCGGATTGTTGCATTACCTTTAAGGGGTAAAGTGGATTAAGGGTCATTATGCATTACAAGGACCTGGAAGTTTGGAGAAAAGCACGTCTTCTCGTCATATAGATCCACCATATGACCCTGGAAGACCTTCCTAAGTTTGAAATCTTTGAAGTTGGCAGTCAAATCCGACGATCAATCAGATCAGTAAAGGCGAATATTGTCGAAGGATATGCGCGACGGGATTATAAACAGGACTTCTTTCATTTTCTGGTTATTGCGGAAGGATCTGCAGAAGAAACCATAGATCATCTGGAAACTTTATGAAACAGGATCTTTAAAATCAGAAGAAAAATATCGAAGAATTCATTCAGACCTGGATCATTTAGTCCGAATGATCTACTCGTTTCGACGGTCCATGCAATCAAACCATCTTCCATCAATAACCAAGTGGTCCGCAACATCGATGCATTTTAAAATCTGCCATCCGTCATCTGCCATCTGTCATCTGTCCTCATCTTTTAGAACAAGTACAAATTACAACAACGTCGTATATAGATAAATTTATAACTGTTATATTCGCTGTTAATAATTGAACAAACAGCAAAGCCATGAAGCTTCCGAAATCCGTTTACAACTGGATCACCATGATCGGCGTCATTATCGCCTTGTTCAACCTGGTGACGATTCTGTTCCTGGTGATCGTTTCCGTTCTTTTCAACCTGGGCAGTTCCTACCTTGGGCTGTTCATTTATGTTATCCTGCCGGGATTCATGCTGTTCGGCCTGATCCTGATCCCGATCGGGATGATCAGAAAGCACAGGCAGTTGAAGCGAATCACGGAACCCGAATTGAAACGGCTGCCGGTCATCGATATGAATGACCGCCGGACAAGAAACGCATTCATGATCTTCTTTATTGGTACGATCATATTCGTATTCATCTCCGCCTCAGGGACATACGAGGCCTATCACTTTTCCGAGTCGGTCGCCTTCTGCGGCACCCTTTGTCACAGCGTCATGCACCCCGAGTATACCGCTTACCAGAATTCACCGCATGCACGTGTGAAATGCGTTGAATGCCATGTGGGCCAGGGTGCGAGCTGGTATGTCAAATCGAAACTTTCAGGCCTCTACCAGGTCTATTCGGTGATTTTCCACAAATATGAAACTCCGATCCCGACGCCGTTAAATAACCTGCGACCGGCGCGCGAAACGTGCGAGGTATGCCACTGGCCGCAGAAATTCTATTCACGCAAGCTTCGGGTTCAGAAAAATTTCCTGGCCGACTCGGCCAATTCCGAATGGGACATCTATTTGCAGATGAAGATCGGGCCCCAATTCAGCGCGTTCGGCCTGAAAGAAGGAATCCACTGGCATATTAACCCCGATGTAAAGATCGAATATGTGGCCGATGACGAAAAACGGGAAAACATCGTTTGGGTCAAATACACCAATATCAAGACCGGTGAATCGCACGTATATATGAATGAAGAATCGGTTCCGGAAGACAGTACGCTGAAGAACTACCCGGCGCGTGTGATGGACTGTATTGATTGTCATAACCGCCCGTCACACATCTATAAAGCACCCCAGCATTTCGTGGATAATATCATGGTTACGGGACAAGTGTCCAAAGAGATCCCCTTCATTAAACAAACTGCCATGGAGATCCTGAAAACAGCCTATGGAACGACCGACAGCGCTTACATGGCTCTCGAGAACGGAATTACAGCCTTCTACAAAGACACCTATCCCGACTATTACGCTTCAAACAAACCATCGATCGACGGCGCCATTGCCGCCATTAAAGAGGCTTACAGTAAAAACATGTTCCCGGAAATGAACGTGTCATACGATGCCTACCCGGACCATATCGGGCACCTCGAATCCCGCGGCTGCTTCCGCTGCCACAACGACCTGTTCAAGACCGATAAAGGACGGACGATCACCCGGGACTGTAACCTCTGCCATACCATCATTGCGCAGGGGAATCCGCTGACCCTGCAGAAAGTGGCGGTGACCGACACACTGGAATTCGTACATCCCATTGACATCAAAGGGGTGTGGAAGACCTCGGACTGCTCCGAGTGTCACAATTATCTTTTTCAGTAAATTCAATCATTTTGTCCCAATCTAAAACCAGGAACAATGAAGAATCTTCTTTATACGGCAGGGATCGTCGCGGCGATCCTGCTTTCGGGATGCAGCGGTAGCAAGGAGCTCAAAGAGGACGTCCAGCCGGTGGCCGATGCCATGTGCAAGTTCATCGAGGTGCAGAACCTGATGAAGAATGCCGTCGAAGCCAACGATTCGGCAACCATCGACAGCCTTAGCAATATCAGGCACCAGCTGCAGATCGAGATGACGGTCCTTAACGAGGAATTCAAAACCAAATACGGCGATAAGACGAACGATGCGAAATTCCTCAAGGAGTACAAGAAGCTGATGAACGATGCGCTACTCGAATGCCCGCATCTCTCCAAGGAAGATCGCGAAATGATGGAGAAAGGGATGGGCGACTGAAGTCACTCCGCCCGGTTAACCTTCAGCACGCCTTTTATCTTTTCCAGCCTGTGGATCACCATTTCCAGGTGTTTCGTATCCTTAACGAACACCTTGATTGTCCCTTTAAAAAGTCCTTTGTTCGATTCCATGGATACCGACCGCATGTTCGTCTCCAGCTCTTTGGAGATCACCTCGGAAATGGTGTTCAGGATCCCGATGGTGTCGATCCCCTGGATGCGGATCGATGCCTGGAAGGCGGTTGAATCGACCTTCTCGCGCCACTTCACCTTCACGATGCGGTAGTTGTATCGTTTCTTCAGATCCTTCGCATTCGGGCAGCTGACACGATGTACCGAGATCCCTTTCGAGACGGTCACAAATCCGAAAACATGATCCCCTACAATGGGATTGCAGCACGAGGCCAATGTGTAGTTGATGTTCTTCAGGTTCTGGTCGAGGTAGATGTAATCCTCGGTTTTCCCTTCGGCTTTTTTTAGCGGTGGTCTGGCTGCCGGGGCTTGTTCCGTAACTGGTTCCGGCGGGGTGGAATGCACCAGCGCTTCCTTGACCTTTAACGGATCAAGCTCGCCTTTGGCGACAGCAGAAAAGAGATCAGAGTGCGTTTTGAATTTGAAGATCCTGACGATCCTGTCCAGGTTATCGTCGGAGTGGGGTATCTTCCAGTTTTTCAGTTTGCGCAGCAGCATCTCCCGGCCCGCCTCGGCTTCCTTCATTTCGGTTTCCCGAAGTGCCCGCCGGATGTGCTGTTTGGCGCGGGTGGAAACGACAAACTGGAGCCAATCTTTGTTTGGCTTTTGGTTCTTTGTCGTCATGATCTCCACTTCATCCCCGTTCTGCAGCACCTGCCGGATCGGTGCATTTTTCCCGTTCACGCGGCCGCCGGTACATCGGAGGCCCAGATCGGAATGGACATTGAATGCGAAATCGAGCACGGTGGATCCGGGGGGAAGCTGCTTCAGGTCCCCCTGCGGCGTAAAGGCAAAAATGTGGGGATCGATCCTGTCGATCCGCCCTTCAATCTCGTCCCCCAGGCCCGGTGAAGCAGGATTTTCCACCAGTTCGCGCAGGCTATTAAGCCACTCTTCTGATTCCCCGGAGATTTTATTCTCCTTGTACCTCCAATGGGCTACATGGCCTTTTTCCGCATTGTCGTCCATCCGTTTCGTGCGGATCTGCACCTCGACCCATTTGCCCTGGGGTGTTTGTACTGTTGTATGAAGCGCTTCATATCCGCTGTGCTTGGGAGCCGAGATCCAGTCGCGGAGGCGGGACGGATTAGGGGGATAGAGGTCGGTGACGATACTGTAAACCCGCCAACAGTCAGCCTTCTCGTTTTCACGGATTTCCTGCAGGACGATCCGTATGGCCAGGATATCATACACTTCCTCGAAAAGCACCTGCTGGTTCTGCATCTTGGTCCAGATGGAATGGACCGACTTGGGCCTGCCTTTGATCCCGAATTCGAACCCTTCTTTTGACAGGGCTTTTTCGATCGGCATGATGAACCGGGCAATGAAGTCATTACGGGCTTCCGTAGTTTCTGCCAGCTTGGCGGTGATGGACCTGTATTCAACCGGGAATAGGAGACGCATGGCACGATCCTCCAATTCCGTTTTGATCCGGTATAATCCAAGCCGGTGGGCCAGGGGGGCGTAAAGGTAGTAAGCTTCGCGTGCTTTGCTGCAGCGCATCGCGGCAGGGAGTTCCTGATGCCGCAGGAGATGCAGGTAGGATTCGGCCAGATTGATCAGGATAACCCGGATATCCTGTGAGAGTCCGACCAGCAAGCGGATAAAATTCTCGGAATGGATCGGCGCTTTATCAATTTTAAGGAGGGAGATCCGTTTTACGCCATCGAGGATGGACAGCAAAACCGGCCCGAACGTGTGCCGGATTTCGTTGCCTGCCAGGTTCCCCTTCAGGTAGGGATCCAGCAGGAGGGCGGCAGCGACGGGCAGTTTGCCCAGCCCCATCTCGCGTGCCAGGACCAGGGCGAGATCAACACCGGAAAAAACGCACGGTTCACCAAAGAGGTTTCTCTCAGGACTGTCTTTCAACACCGCCACGTTCATCGCTTCCCGGATGTACGTTGAGTCACCCCGCTGGAGGGCAGGTTTGGCCGCTGCCAGCAGTTCGCGGTATTTCCCGTTAAGGATCAGCCGTTCTTCGTCGGTAAGCATGGGGCAAAGGTACGGCAGAAAGGGGGAAAGGGGGACTGGGCGAAAGGGGGAATGGGAAAAAAACTATTAGTTTTTAGCCTTTAGTTTTTCACTTGAAGTTTTTAAGCTTTCACTTTACGCTTCTTTTTAACCACAAAGGACACAAAGGACACAGATTTTTTTCTCGGGAACCCACAACCCGGAGCGGGTTTAAGGATTATTTTCTATTTTTATATCCAATCCACACCAAATGAAGCGGCCCGGCATTATTGTTCTCTTTTTATCTCTTTTCCTGATCAGCTGTAACCGCAATGGCACGCACTATCCGGTAACCGACGAGTTTAAGAAATGGACTCTTTTTGGCGAGGGCAGTTACTGGATCTACCGTAATGATTCAACGATGTTAATTGACAGTGTATTCCTGGCGCAACACCCACTCTTAACAATTTTCAATGAAGATGAGGCATACACAGATTCTTATGAAAATATCTATCTGAAATACAATTCAGATTTTTTAGTTGATGCTTATATTTCCTCGTATCCCGGCGGGGCTAATGATTTTGCAATCAGGTTTTATGGTGGTGGAGGTGTACCTGTTCTTTTGAGCTATGCACAATTAAATTCCATAATCGATTATGGTAGCGGTATATCTTTTGTACTGAAGGAGCATCTTCAGGATTACGTGATGGAAGGGAATACTTTCAACGAGGTTCAGCATACATTCTACACCCGGGTTTCACCTAAAAACGATTCCTTTGATTTCATTATGGCCAAAAATGTAGGCCTGATCAAAGTTTACGGAACATGGAATGATACAGTCCGTTCATGGACATTACTGAGATATCATGCAGTGCAGTGAATAGTTGCTACCTTTGTCATATTATCAATACTTGATTTATGAAGTTTATCGGTGCACATGTCAGCGCATCCGGCGGGGTTGAAAACGCCCCGGTGAGTGCGCATGAAATAGGAGCCACGGCGTTCGCTCTCTTCACAAAGAACCAGAGACAGTGGAAAGCTTCGCCACTGACTAAAGACAACATCCGCCTGTTCCGCGAGAACTGCGAAAAATATAACTACAAACCGTTTCAGATCCTTCCGCACGACAGCTACCTGATCAACCTCGGAAACCCCGAAAAAGAGACGCTGGAGAAGTCACGCGGATCGTTCCTCCACGAGATGCAGCGCTGCGAACAGCTGGGACTCGACAGACTCAACTTCCACCCCGGCGCATCACTCGGAAAGGTCAGCGAAGAGGCCTGCCTGAAACTCATCGCCGAATCGATCAACATCGCGCTGGATAAGACAAAAGGAGTGACCGCCGTGATCGAGAACACAGCCGGGCAGGGCAGCAGCATGGGAAATACATTCGAACACCTGGCTTTCATCATCGAACAGGTGGAGGACAAGAGCAGGGTAGGGGTTTGCATCGATACCTGCCACTCGTTCGCTGCCGGCTATGATCTCAGCACGGTTGCGGGCTTTCAGAAAACCTTCGAACACTTTGACCAGGTCGTCGGGTTCAACTACCTGAAAGGAATGCATCTTAACGACACGAAAAAAGGCCTCAACAGCCGCGTTGACCGGCACGAGAACCTGGGGAAGGGGATCCTGGGGATCGGAGTATTCAAGAACCTGATGAAGGACCCGCGTTTTGATCATATGCCGCTGATCCTGGAAACGCCGGAGGAGACGATCTGGGCGGAAGAGATTAAGCTATTAAAGTCTTTTATTTGAACACGAAGAACACGGAGTCGACACGAAGGACCATGAAGGTATTGTGCCCTTGGTGTCTCCTTTGTGTTCTTTGTGGTTAAGAAAAGAAAATTATTTTTTCAGGTCAATCCCTAGTTCCTTCAGCTGCAGCTCTGCAATCTCCGCAGGCGAGTCGATCATCACATCCCTGCCTGCATTGTTCTTGGGGAAAGCGATGAAGTCACGGATGGAATCTCCGCCGCCGAAGATCGTGCACCAGCGGTCGAAGCCGAAGGCGATGCCGCCATGGGGAGGGGCGCCGTATTCGAAGGCGTTCATGAGGAAACCGAACTGGCTGGCGGCTTCCTCATCGGTGAACCCAAGCACCTTGAACATCTTTTGTTGAAGCTCCTTGTTGTGGATACGGATCGAACCGCCGCCGATCTCCGTGCCGTTAATGACCAGGTCGTAGGCGTTGGCGCGCACCGCACCGGGATCGGTGTCCAGAAGCGGGATATCGTCGGGGTAGGGTGAAGTGAACGGATGATGCTTGGCGTAAAAGCGCTTTGTCTCCTCATCCCACTCGAGCAGCGGGAAATCGACCACCCACAGGGGTTTGAAGTCACCGGCTTTCCGCAAACCAAGACGGTTGCCCATTTCCAGCCGAAGTTCGCACAAGGCTTTCCGGGTCTTTTCCGTCGCCCCGGCCAGGATCAGCATCAGGTCACCGGGTTGCGCGTTGAATGCGGTTGCTATCTTCTGAAGGTCCTCCGGAGAGTAGAACTTATCAACAGAGGATTTCAGCGATCCATCGTTGCCGTACTTGATCCATATGAGGCCACCGGCCCCGACTTGCGGGCGTTTCACGAATTCGGCCAGCTCGTCGAGGTGCTTACGTGAATAGTCTCCGGGATTGGGGACATTGATCCCGACCACCAGTTCAGCCTCGTCAAATACCTTGAAATTCCTGCCCTTCACGAGGTCAGTCAGCTGGACAAAGATCATCCCGAACCGG
>DAIRDK010000012.1:0-24622 GCA_036796175.1 Bacteroidales bacterium
TGCAGCGGCGATCTCCAGCGCCCGCTTGATGTTCTCCTGTCCCCTGACGTCTGCAAAATCGTGTTCGTACTCGCAAAGACGGGAAAAGAACTCTTTCCTTGTATCAACCACCACCCGGGCGAGTTCTTTCTCCCCGTTCAGGAATGCGATCACCTCCCCGATGTTCTCCGCGCCGTACACCTCCAGCTCGCTGACGATAGCCGCCTCGCGGGCATTCTGGGCCGGCAGGATCACTCCCTTGAATCCCTTCTTGCGGGCTTCAACGGCGATGGGCAGCGCTCCCTTGATGGGAAGCAGTCCGCCATCGAGGGACAGCTCTCCCATGATCACGTACGAACCGATCCGATCCGTTTTGACGATCTCGTCCGCGGCCAGTATCCCCACAGCGATGGTCAGATCGTAGGACGAACCCTCCTTGCGGATGTCCGCCGGGGCCATGTTGATCACGATTTTCTTCCCCGGGATCTTCAGGCCGATGCTGCGCAGCGCCGCTTCGATCCGCTGCTGGCTCTCCTTCACCGCGCTGTCGGGCAGACCGACCATCATGAAATTCACCCCGAGATCAATGAACACCTCCACGGCAACCGTGATGGCATGGATCCCGAATACCGCACTGCCGAATGTTTTAACGAGCATACCAAACCGGATTTATACCCCCTTAATCCGGTTTGGGAGCAAAAGGTAATGCAGGAATATGAAAAATTATTTCGCCGGCTTATACTTCGAACCCGCCAGGATCTTCTGTGAATCGCGTTCCTCCAGCAGTTCCGGCAAGGTAACGTCCGGGTTGCGGTTCAGGTACCTGAGCAGGATCCTCCACCCGATGTACTCCCCGAGACGCGGCGGAGAATCTTTCGAGAACTCGGCCGTGAACGGACCGTCGGCAAGGAATGTCCGCATGGTCTGTCCGCTGGTGTTGTAAAGGAGGTTGTTCGCGATGATCGCCGCCCACACATGCTCCTCATTCTTCGAAGCCCATTCGAACTGTTCCGGCGTATAGCTCATTTTCAGGTATCCCGGTGCCTCGGGGATCATGGCATCCACAAACAAGGTCCGTTTACCGGCCTGCAGCATCTGCTCGAGCAGCGTGCTGCCAGGGACATCCGGAGGGAACAGGCCGGCGTACACCGCATTCATGGCATCCGCGACAATGAACTCCCGGCCGGTGCGGGCCACCCGGTAAAGCGGAACCTGGTCGCTTTTATAAAACCAGAAATCTTTACCCAGGTAACAGTCGAGCCCGATCAGCAACACCGAGTCGGCCCACTGAACAGGATACTGGAAATCGCCGCCGCTTACATAACCATAGATCCTCGGCACCCTGAAATCCGGGAAATACCATACCACATGACGGAATGCTTCTGTCAGCGCCCGGCTTTCGGCCTTCATATCCCCGAATACCGAATCGCAGGCCCGGGCATACACCAGGTTCCGTTCATTCTCTAGGTAGCCCGTCATGGCCAGCAACTTCACCGTATCCGCCAGGTCGGTGTTCAGGAAGAAGGGATAGCGGGGCTTCAGCAGCTCCAGAGATCTCCTCAGGTCGCTGCGGTCGGCACGAAACAGGTCGCGGTCGTACCGATGGATGGTTACTTCGCCGATCTTTACATCCGTTACGTCCACCATCAGCCGGTTGCCCGGCGAACTGCAGGAACAGGCAAAAGTCAGCACAACAAGGATCAGGAACAGGTTTCTCATGGGCAAACAGGTTGATGATCAAACGTTCTCCACGGTTGATTATTTTTGGATAAAAATATGGATTTTGATCGGCCCTGCGAGGCAGATTCGCTATTTTTGTTTGGCAAGCAACCATATGCAAAACGGAAACCATGAAGGGAACAAGGATACTGATTCTCATGATCTGGCTGATCGTCTGCCAGACTGCAGCGACGGCTCAGGCCCAGCAAGGCTCGCATGTTAAACTGGGGTTGCGGGTGGCCCCCGGCATCGGGTGGATCAATCCCAACACGGAGGGCTACAAATCGGACGGCATCCGCGGCATTGTGTCGGCCGGACTGGTCACCGATTTCTATTTCACGGACAATTACGGCATCTCCACGGGGTTCTCTTTCCTTTTTCCTTCGGGAAAAATGAGTTACCGCGACAGCCTCCTGATCAATAACGAATTCATCGCAGGGGATGTGAGTGCGATATACAAATTCAGCTATTTCGAGATCCCGCTGATGATCAAAATGAAGACGAACCAGTTTGGAAAATTCGCTTTCTTCGGCCAGATCGGTTTCGGAACCGCATTCCGCATGAAAGCAACGGCCGAAACCGAATTTACTCCCGACTCGACCGCGTCTTATTCGAGCAAACTCGACATCAACAACAAAACACGTCTGATGCGCGAGTCGGTGATCGCCGGGATCGGCCTGGAATTCTACATTGATAAATCCACCCGGCTCTTTGCCGGTTTCAATTACAGCAACTCCCTCAATAACGTCTTTAAAGGCTGGAACAACCTGTATGAAAAAGATGTGAAAGGGACCAATAACTTTGCCGAGCTGAATATCGGCGTCTTATTCTGATCAAATGCGGATCGCGCTTGCACAGCTGAATTTCATCATCGGGGATTTTGAGGGGAACACCCGGAAGATCCTCGCTGCCATCAGTCAGGCCAGGGACCATGGTGCGGATCTGGCCGTCTTCCCCGAACTGTGCGTATGCGGATATCCTCCCCGCGATTTCCTCGAATTCGGAGATTTCATCAAACAATCGGAAGATGCGGTCAGCGCGATCGCCAGCGAGTGTACTGGCATCGCGGCAATTGTCGGCGCTCCTTCCGTCAACCCGGCCGAAAAGGGAAAACCCCTGTACAATTCCGCCTTTTACCTGGCTGACGGGAAGATCGGTGAGGTTGTCCACAAAACCCTGCTGCCCAATTACGATGTCTTCGACGAATACCGCTATTTCGAGCCGAACCGGCTCCCCGGCCGGTTGATTGATTGCAACGGGCAGAAGATCGCGCTGACCATCTGCGAGGACCTCTGGAACGTTGCCGATGATCCGCTGTATGTCAGCAATCCCATGGATGATCTGGCCCCGCTGGGTCCTGACCTGGTCATCAATATTGCTGCCTCCCCATTCCATTACAACCAGGCCTCTGAACGTTACGATATTCTTTCACGCAATGCAAAACGTTATCATCTGCCTGTGTTCTATGTGAACCATGTCGGCGGACAAACGGAACTCTTGTTCGACGGGGGATCCATGGCACTGGACAAGGATGGGATGGTTGTGAAGCAGCTGGACTTTTTCAGGGAACAAGTTGAGATCATTGAGACGGAGGACGAGAAGACGGAAGACGGAGGACAATATCGAACATCCAACATCCAACATCCAACATCCAATATCGGGCTGATCCGCTCCGCTCTGGTCATGGGCATCCGCGATTACTTTAAGAAGCTGGGATTCGGCAATGCCACCCTGGGCCTTTCCGGGGGGATCGATTCCGCCGTTACCCTTGTGCTGGCGGCCGAAGCCCTGGGCAAGGAACATGTGGTTCCACTGCTTCTTCCCTCCAGATTCTCATCCGAACACAGCATCACCGATGCGGTTTCCCTCTGCGATAATCTTGGAATAAAGTACCACAGGATCTCCATTGACGATGCCTTTACAGCCGTCGAAGATACGCTGCAGCCCTATTTTGCGGGGCTTCCTTTCAACCTTACCGAAGAAAACATCCAGGCTCGTCTTCGTGCTGTCATCCTGATGGCTTTCAGCAATAAATTCGGGTATATTCTGCTGAATACATCCAACAAGAGCGAAGCTGCGGTCGGGTACGGCACCCTTTACGGCGATATGTGCGGAGGATTGTCGGTCCTGGGAGATCTTTACAAAACGCAGGTTTACGAACTGGCCCGGCTGATCAATGCGGATAAAGAGATCATTCCGCAGAACAGCATCGACAAACCGCCTTCAGCCGAGCTCAGGCCCGGACAGAAGGATTCCGATTCGCTGCCTGAATACGGCATACTGGACAAGATCCTGTTTGAATACATCGAAAACCGCGTCGGACCCCACGAACTGGTGGCTTATGGATTTGATGAAGCCGTAGTGAAGAAGGTGCTCAGGCTGGTCAATACCAGCGAATACAAGCGCTACCAGTCGCCCCCGATCCTCCGGGTGTCGCCGAAAGCCTTCGGCTCCGGCAGGCGGTTGCCGATTGTCGGCAACTATCTCTCCTGATTATTCCTCGAACTGCTCGACGGCTTTAATCTCCGGAATGGCCCGGATGACGGCTGTTTCGATGCCGTTTTTCAGAGTCATGCGGCTGTGGGGGCAGTTGCCGCACATGCCGAGGAGGCGAATGAACAGGGTATTGTCCTCGTTTAATTCAACGAATTCAACATCGCCGCCGTCGGCCTGGAGGTAAGGACGGATCTGGGCGAGAACGTTTTTGGCCTTATTTTCGAGTTCGGTGTTAACAGACATCGGGTCAAATTTTTGGCAAAGTTACGGATTTTTCCTTCATCGTCCCATCGCCTCCCGGATCACGTTGCTGATCGCCACCTGCTGGGCCACATGCTCAGCCAGCCGGCGGTAGGCATCCGCAACGGGCGAATTGTCCCGGGCTGCAATCGGGCTGCCTGAATCTCCGGAAGCGGCCACGTCCATGACAAAGGGGATCTGCGCCAGCACCGGGACATTCATCTCGGCTGCGAACTGCTCCGTACCGCCCTGCCCGAAGATGTGGTATTTCTTGTCGGGTGCGTCGGGGGGAATGAAGTACGACATGTTTTCCACCACGCCCAGCATGGGGATATTGATCCTGTCATTGCGGAACATGTCGGCGGCTTTGCGAACATCGGCGATGGCCACCTGCTGCGGGGTCGTCACCACGATCGCGCCGGTCAGCGGAAAATCCTGTACCAGGGTCAGGGGAATATCGCCGGTTCCCGGCGGAAGATCCACGACCATATAGTCCAGCGCCCCCCATTCGCCGTCGGTGAACAGCTGCCGCAACGCCTGCGAAGCCATCGGTCCGCGCCAGACCAGCGCCTTGGTCTGGTCAACAAAAAAGCCGATCGAGAGCAGCTTGATGCCGTATTTCTCAATGGGGATCACGAACATCTTACCGTCGTGCTCAATGCCAAGCGGCCGTTCATCCACCAGCCCGAACATCATCGGGATAGAGGGACCGTAGATATCCGCATCGATCAGGCCGACTTTTGCTCCTGCACGGGCCAGCGCCACGGCCAGGTTCACTGCGACCGTCGATTTGCCCACACCGCCTTTGCCGGAGCCCACGGCGATGATATTCTTTACATCCTTCAGCACCGCCTCCGCTTCCTTGCGCCGGGTGGTCACCTGGGAAGTCAGCTCGATTTCGACCTCCACATCCTGCGAAACATGCCTGTGGATCTCGTCGATGCAAGCATTCCGCAGATGGTCCTTCAGCGGACAGGCCGGCGTAGTAAGGATCAGCCGGAAAGAAACTTTGTTGCCCTCGATCACGATGCTGTCGATCATGTTGAGTGTTACCAGGTCTTTGCCGAGATCCGGGTCAATGACGTGCGAGAGGGCCTGCTTTATCTGTTTTTCGGTCATATTGCAATTCAAACGTCAATAATAAATGGTCACTAGTCAATAATCAACTATTGCTGTTAAACGATTTCTTTCGGATCCCAGAACAGCTCTGCAAAATTAACAATCTTATCGTGTTCCACCGCGATCCCTTCGCTTTCGAGGAGCTGCTGCATCACGTTGGGACCGCCGAAATGATGCTTCCCCGTGAGCATTCCATGCCGGTTAACCACGCGGTGTGCCGGGATATTCTGAAGATCAGTATGGGAAGCGTTCATCGCCCAGCCTACCATGCGTGCGGATCCCCTTGTGCCAAGGTATTCGGCGATCGCACCGTAAGTGGTCACGCGCCCGTAGGGAATTTTGACCACAATCCCGTAAACCTTGCTGAAAAACGATTCGCTGCGTTCTTTTCCGTTCCCGCGGATCATAAGTCACTCTTCAGTTCTTCGAGGAATTGGCGGATCCTGTATAACGAATCCACGATCTCCACCCGGTTTTCCACATCTTCCCGGTTTTGTTTCAGCTTCTCCTTCGCACCCTGCAGCGTATATCCTCGTTCCTTCACCAGGTGATAGATCAGCCGGAGGGTTTCAATGTCCTGCCGGGTGAAGAGACGGTTGCCCTTGTTGTTCTTTTGCGGTTTCAGGATATCGAATTCCTTTTCCCAGAAACGGATCAGCGACGGCCTGACATCGAACAGCTCCGCTACTTCGCCAATGGAATAATAGACTTTCTCAATGTTGATCCCTTTCTTCAGCATGATCCGCAACGATTAATCCATGGTCTGCGACGGCTCGGCCGACATGGTGAGCATCTGCTCGAATTGCGCCGGTGTCAGATCATTGAAGAAGAAATAGATGGGATTGACGGCAATGCCGTTTTTCCTGACCTCGTAATGTAGGTGGGGAGAGGTTGATTTGCCGGTATTTCCCACATATCCGATCACTTGCCCGCGCATGACCTTCTGGCCCGGGCGGACGAATATCCTTGACAGGTGCGCGTAAACGGTTTTATAACTGTACCCGTGATCAATGACGATCTCGTTGCCGTAACCGCCCTGGTTCCTGCCGGCTTCGACGACCGTGCCGTTCCCGGTGGCGTAAATCTCCGTACCCACAGGAGCCGTGAAATCAATTCCTTCGTGGAATTTCTTCACTTTGTAAAAAGGATCCATCCTCATGCCGAAATGGGATCCGACCCGCCGGAGATCCTTGTTGTTCACCGGCTGGATCGCAGGGATGCAAGCCAGCATCTTCTCTTTGTTCTTCGCCATGCCGAAGACCTCGTCAAAGGATTTCGACTGCACATACAACTGCCCCAGGATCTTGTCCATTTTCTCGCTGGTCTCCACCATGATCTCCGAGTTCGAATACCCTTTCAGCTTCTCGTACCGGTCAATCCCCCCGATGCCCGCTTCACGGACAGGCCCCGGGATCGGTTCCGCTTCAAATATGACCCGGTAGATGTTGTCGTCACGGTCCTGAAGATCCTTGATTATCGTTGTGACGCGGTCAAGCTGGTCGTTGAGGATCTGGTACTGCAGCACCAGCTGCTCGATCTCCCGTTTCTGGGCTTTCTCTTTGGGTGAATCGACCAAATTGTAGGTGATCACCAGCACCACCGCTGCGAACACCACCCCGGTGGAAAGATGGGTGAAAAAGTAAAGCAGCCTTTTCCGGAATGTGGTATGAACCCGGTCAAAGGTCAGGGATTTTTTATTGAACCTGTATTTTACTTTACTCATTCCTAAGTCAATAAGGACTGGATGATTTGAGGAAGGCTAACAGCTACAAAATTAAGTAAATAAATTAACTTTGCACCGTTTTATTGTGCAAGCGCTGTTAAAGTTTGTTAAAACCCCGGTAATCGCTTTTCTATGAACTCGAACCAGATCAGGCAGAAATTTCTCGATTTTTTTGCTTCCAAATCACACCATATTGTTCCATCGGCCCCGATGGTCGTCAAAAACGACCCGACCCTGATGTTCACCAATGCGGGGATGAACCAGTTCAAGGATATTTTCCTCGGCAACCGGGAGCCTGTGTATCCCCGTATTGCCGATACCCAGAAGTGCCTCAGGGTGTCAGGCAAGCACAACGACCTGGAAGAGGTCGGTCACGATACGTATCATCATACGATGTTCGAGATGCTCGGCAACTGGTCGTTCGGCGATTATTTCAAGAAAGAGGCAATAGAATGGGCCTGGGAACTTTTACACGGGGTATTCGGGATCGATAAAGACCGGCTTTATGTTACTGTTTTCAAAGGAGATGAGAGTGAAGGGTTGATGTTCGACCAGGAGGCTTACGACCATTGGGCGAAGATCGTGCCGGAGGAAAAGATACTGAAAGGGTCTAAACAGGACAATTTCTGGGAGATGGGTGATGCCGGCCCGTGTGGTCCCTGTTCGGAGGTCCATGTCGACCTGCGCGATGCCGGTGAAATAGCCAAAGTTCCGGGACATGAACTGGTGAACCAGGGCCATCCGCTGGTCATCGAGATCTGGAACCTCGTGTTCATCGAGTTCAACCGTAAATCCGACGGGTCGCTGGAATCCCTGCCCGCCAGGCATGTGGATACCGGCATGGGATTTGAGCGTCTCTGCATGGCACTCCAGGGAAAGAAATCCAATTATGATACGGATGTATTCCAAACGATCATCCAGTCGGTGGCATCCATGTCGGAGATCCCATACGGCTCCGACCCGAAAGCCGATGTAGCCATGCGGGTCGTGGCAGACCATCTGCGCGCCATCGCCTTCGCCATCGCCGATGGGCAGCTGCCTTCGAACGTGAAGGCCGGGTATGTGATCCGCAGGATCCTCCGACGCGCAGTCCGCTACGGTTATGTGTTCCTCAATTTCAAAGAGCCGTTCATCACTGAACTGGTTCCCGTCCTGGTGAAACAAATGGGCCATACCTTCCCCGAACTCCATGCGCAGGAACAGCTCATCCGTAATGTGATACGGGAGGAGGAGGCATCTTTTCTAAGAACTTTGGAAACGGGGATACAGCGGTTCAATGCCTATGTAGCCCCATCCAACATCCAACATCCAACATCCAACATCATCGAAGGTTCCTTCGCCTTTGAGCTCTATGACACGTACGGATTCCCCATCGACCTGACCCGGCTCATGGCCCGGGAACAAGGCTGGGAGGTGGATATGGAAGGGTTCCGGAAGGGCCTCGAAGAGCAGAAAGCAAGGTCGAGACAAGCGGCCAGCATGGATACTTCCGACTGGACCGTGCTCGCCGAAGAAGCTGACATGCCTCTGTTTATCGGGTACGACACCCTCGCCACAACGGCCAGCATCACCCGGTACCGCAGGGTGAAAACTAAGGATGGTGAGTTTTATCACATCGTGCTGGACCAGACCCCCTGCTATGCAGAGTCGGGCGGTCAGGTGGGCGACCGCGGCTGGCTGACCTCAAACGGCCGGCGGATCCCCATCGAGAACACGCTGAAGGAACATGACCTGATCATCCACCTCACGCGGGAGCTCCCTGCCGATCCCGCGCAGGTGGTCACCGTCGAAGTGGACGCTCAGAAACGCCGAGCCACGGCCAATAACCACTCCGCGACCCATCTTCTGCATGCGGCATTACGCCAGGTTTTAGGCAAGCATGTTGAACAGAAAGGCTCGCTGGTCGACGAGAACCATCTCCGGTTCGACTTCACCCATTTCGCCAGGATGACGAAAGAGGAGATCGCCGAAGTGGAACAGATCGTCAACCGGAAGATCCGTGAAAATATAGGGACCGGTGAAGAGCGGGAGATCCCCGTTACGCAGGCGAAGGAAATGGGAGCCATGGCGCTGTTCGGCGAAAAATACGGCGAACGGGTCCGTGTCATTACATTCGATCCTTCCTTCTCCATCGAGCTGTGCGGGGGCACCCATGTGACCGCAACCGGTCAGATCGGGTTGTTCAAGATCGTATCCGAAGGGGCTATCGCCGCAGGGATCCGGAGGATCGAAGCCATCACGGCGGATGCCGCAGAAACCTGGTGGGAATCGAAGCTCCAGCTCCTGGACGAGATCTCGGATGCGCTGAAACACCCGAAAGACCTGGTCAAAGGCGTAAAAACCCTCGTGGAGGAGGTTCAGTCGCTCCGGAAAGAGCTGGCCGAATATTCTAAATTGAAGGCGGGACAGGTGAAAGATGAACTGCTCCGCAACGCCGAGAACCTCAACGGCATTCGTTTCATCGGAGCGAAAGTCGACCTCGATGCGGAAACCATCAAGAACCTGGCCTTCGACCTGCGCGCAGCAAGCGACGATATCTTCCTGGTCCTGGCCAATGAAACCGACGGGAAAGCAAGCCTCACGATCGCCATTTCCGACCGGCTGGTCCATGAAAAGAAACTGAACGCAGGGGCCATTATCCGCGAAGTGGCCAAGTTCGTTCAGGGCGGAGGCGGGGGACAGCCCCACATCGCCACCGCCGGCGGCAAGGACCCGTCCGGCATCCCCGCTGCGATCGAAAAGGCGCGGGGATATTTACTATAACTCCCGTTTCACGGCATCGATGGCGAGTGCCGAAGGCAGTTTGCCGCGTTCCATCGCCATGTCGAGGATGGCCCGCGCGAGATCGGCGGAGGTGCTGCCCGGGGGCAGTCCGGCAGCGGCCCGGTTGACCAGGCTGATCGTCTCCTCCTTCGCATTCCGGACCAGCTCCCATGTTCCCTGGGAAATGTACAACTGCTGGGACAGATTGTACTCAAACTCTTCCCGGATGGTTCGCACCAGCAACGCCTGGTATTCATTGACGCTCAGCCCCGACTGACCGACCCGCAACAGGAGGTTGTTCGGGTTGATCCGTTCCAGGAACAGCACGAACCGCTCGCAGGCCTGAAGTTTCAGGGGCAGCAGGACGTTGCTTCCTTCCGGCACCGGATGATGCCGTAAAGCAAGTTCCTGGCGGTTTTTCAGCACAGGTACAACGATAAACCGGTAAACCAGGAATATCACCCCTGCGATCAGCGCGAACAGGATGACCATCTGGATCAGGAAGGAGAGGATGATCTGCATAGGAATCTTTATTCAAAAATACGGTTTTTAATGTCCTTTATTTTGCTAACTTTGCAATTTTTCAAAAAATTCATAATCACAAACTTATGATTCAGCTCTCGAACCGGATCCAGGCTCTTTCCGAATCAGAAACCCTGGCGATGTCAAGAAAAAGCCGTGAACTGAAGGCACAGGGTCATGATGTGATCAACCTGAGCCTCGGCGAACCGGATTTCAACACTCCCCTCTACATCAAGGATGCTGCCAAGAAAGCCATTGACGACAACTACACGTTCTACCCGCCCGTGGCCGGTTACCAGGACCTGCGGGAAGCCATCTGCCTCAAGTTCAAAAGAGATAACGGGCTCGAATTCACCCCCGACCAGATCGTGGTATCGACCGGCGCCAAGCAGAGTATAGCCAATGTATTCCTTAGCCTGGTCAATCCCGGCGACGAAGTGCTGATCCCGGCGCCATACTGGGTCTCGTACAAGGAGATCGTGAAAGTGGCCGAAGGGAAAGCGGTCTTTATCCCGACTACGGTCGAGTCGGAGTTCAAACTGAAACCTGAGCAGCTGGAAGCCGCCATCACTCCCCGCACCCGGCTGATGATCTACAGCTCCCCCTGCAACCCCACCGGAAGCGTTTATTCCCGGCTCGAACTCCAAGCCATCGCGGAAGTCCTCCGGAAATACCCGGATATCTATATCATTGCCGATGAAATCTATGAGCATATCAATTTCATCGGGAAACATGAAAGCATCGGCCAGTTCGAATGGCTGCGCGACCGCCTGATTATCGTTAACGGCGTTTCCAAGGGATTCGCAATGACCGGCTGGCGCATCGGCTACATCGCCGCCCCGAAAGTCATTGCCCAGGCCTGCGACAAACTCCAGGGACAATTTACCTCGGGCGCGTCCTCCATTGCCCAGCGCGCCGCGTTGAAAGCGATCGCCACCGATCCCGATACCCGGGACCTTCAGGAAATGAAAAAGGCGTTCAGGGAACGGCGTGACCTGATGCTGAACCTTCTGTCGGAGATCCCTGGCATGAAGCTGAATCACCCCGACGGAGCATTCTATATTTTTCCCGATATCTCCTGGTATTTCGGCAAATCCGACGGGAGCACCACCGTCAGCAACAGCAATGACCTGTGCATGTACCTGATCAACAAGGTATTCGTTGCCCTTGTTCCCGGAGATGCCTTCGGCGAACCCAACTGCATCCGCTTCTCTTATGCCACTTCCAAAGAAAAGCTGACCGAAGCGGTGAAACGGATCAGGGAAGCGTTGGGACAGCTTAAGTAATTAATAATTAATGATTAATAATATACTTTAACAAACTACACGTTGCTATGGCAGATCTTTCTCTTGAAAAATATGGCATAACGGATGTAAAAGCCATATACCACAACCTCTCGTACGATGAGCTGTTCCAGCATGAAACCCGTCCCGGACTCGATGGGTTTGCCAGGGCTTTTGTGACCAGCACCGGTGCCATTAACGTGGACACCGGCATCTTCACAGGACGTTCTCCCAAGGACAAATACATCGTCATGGAGGAGGAGAACAAGGACCATGTTTGGTGGGCCAGCCCCACGAGGAAATCGTCCGATAACAAACCCATTTCCGTTGAGGTCTGGAACGACCTTTACGAAACCAGCGCACGCCAGCTGAGCGGGAAAGAGCTTTATGTGCAGGACGGCTTTGCAGGAACGAATCCGGATACGCGCCTGCGCATCCGGGTGATTACCGAAGTCGCCTGGCAGGCCCACTTCGTGAAGAACATGTTCATCCGCCCTACTGAAGAAGACCTGAAGGATTTCGAGCCGGATTTCGTCATGCTCAACGCTTGCAGGACCACCGATCCAAAATGGAAAGAACACGGACTGAACAGCGAAGTCTATGTCGCCTTTAACCTGAAGGAACGCCGGGCTGTTGTCGGGGGTACCTGGTACGGCGGTGAGATAAAAAAAGGCTTTTTCTCGGTCATGAACTACCTGTTGCCGCTGCGCGGGATCGCATCCATGCATTGCTCGGCCAATATGGGCGATGCCGGGGATACGGCTATTTTCTTCGGGCTTTCAGGCACCGGAAAGACGACCCTTTCCGCCGATCCAAAGCGTCATCTCATTGGGGATGATGAGCATGGCTGGGACAACGAGGGGGTGTTCAATTTCGAGGGCGGATGCTATGCCAAGATGATCCACCTCAGCAAGGAGAAGGAACCCGATATCTGGGAAGCCATCAGGCGCGACGCCATGCTCGAGAATGTTGTTTATGACCCGAAGACAGGCATCCCCGATTACAACGACGGATCCAAGACAGAAAATACACGGGCCTCCTACCCCATCTACCACATCCGGAATATCGTGAAACCGGTTTCGAAAGGCGGACATCCGAAGAAAGTCATCTTCCTGACCGCCGATGCGTTTGGCGTATTGCCCCCGGTATCGAAACTCACCCCCGACCAGACCATGTACCACTTCCTGACCGGTTACACAGCCAAGGTCGCAGGGACCGAGCGGGGCATCAAGGAACCCAAGCCGACCTTTTCATCCTGCTTCGGAGCCGCGTTCCTCTTGCTTCATCCTACGGTTTATGCCCGGCAGCTGATCAGGAAAATGGAAGAACACGGAGCCACCGCTTACCTGGTTAATACCGGCTGGATCGGCGGACCCTACGGTGTGGGAAAAAGGATAGACATCCCGCCCACGCGGTGCATCATCGATGCCATCCTGAACGGCACCCTGGACCAGGCGGAATATGTGACGTTGCCAATTTTTAATCTGCAGATTCCCAAATCAGTGCACTGTGTCGATCCCAGCCTTCTCGACCAGAGGAACCTGTGGCCAGACCCCGAAGCCTGGACAAATGCCGCAAAGGAACTGGCAGCCATGATTATCAAAAATTTCGAGAACTTTACAGATAACGAGGAAGGACGGAGGCTGGTCGCCGCCGGTCCACAGATCTGAATGCCCGAAAAAGCAAAAATATATACCAAAGGAGGCGACTTCGGGGAGACTTCCCTGCTCGGCGGCACCCGCGTGCCTAAAAGCCATGAGCGTGTGGAAGCCTATGGCACGATCGACGAGCTGAATTCCTTTGTCGGGCTGATCCGCGACCAGCAAACCGGAGATCACTACCGGAATGTACTCCTGGGTGTGCAGGAGAACCTCTTTATTGCCGAAGCCTGGGTCGCGATGGATCCCGACAAGCCGGTTTCGGGCTTGCCCGAACTGAAGGAATCGGAAATATCGGTCCTGGAACAGGAGATCGATGTCATGACCTCGGAGATGCCTCCTCTCAGCTCGTTTATCCTCCCGGGGGGGCATCCCGTCGTTTCATACTGCCATATCGCCCGTACCGTGTGCAGGCGGGCTGAACGGACGGTGATCCGGCTGAATCAGCTGAAACCGGTGGATAAAATAATAATCCGCTATCTGAATCGTTTGTCCGATTACCTGTTTGTGCTCGCCAGGAAAATGGGACACGATCAGGGCGTTAAAGAAATTCGCTGGCCCAGAAAAGATTAGAAAAAAACAGGGGGTGATTATTTGGATATATTTTTTATACTTTTGCCCGACGAATAAATCAATACAGGAACTATGTACTGGACGTTAGAACTGGCTTCGAAGCTTGAAGATGCGCCCTGGCCTGCAACCAAGGACGAACTGGTCGACTGGGCCATCCGTTCCGGCGCCCCGCAGGAAGTGATCGAGAACCTGAAGGAGATCGAAGACGAAGGCGAAACGTATGAGCGCATAGAAGATATCTGGCCCGATTACCCGACCAAAGACGATTTCTTTTTCCACGAAGACGAATACTGATCTTACCCGGTAGTTTTCCCCATCCTGAATAGTGTGAAATGAACCCTGCCGTACTTCCTTAATTCAAGGAAGGCGGGATCATGGCTGAAATTATACCGGTCGGAGTGCTCCAGGATGAACAGCCCGCCTCCGTTCAGGATGCCGGACCCGAAAACCAGGGCAGGAAGGGTGCCGATGCCGCTCATGTCATACGGCGGATCGGCGAACACGACATCAAATTTCCGGTTGCTTCGTTTTAAAAAGACCAGCACGTTGGAGCGGATGGCCTCCAACCCTTCGATCCCGAACTGTGCTGCTGTCCGGTTGATAAACTCCACACAGTGCCGCTCGATATCCACGGCCGTCACGGAAGGCGCCCCCCGGGAGCAGAACTCGATCGATATGGCCCCGGTGCCGGCAAACAGGTCAGCAACATGAACCTCCTCATAATCCACCAGCCTGTTGAGCACATTGAACAACCCTTCCCTGGCAAAATCAGTGGTCGGTCTCACCGGCAGCGATGCCGGCGGATGAAGGCGCCTTCCCTTGTATGTACCGCTTATGATCCGCACAGGGGCAGATTTAGTGGGATGAACCACGAATGCAACGGGGCCTCTTCAAGATCCTTTGCCGGATGGATCCCGGCGATACCAGGAAGGATTAGAGGCTCCGCGACATATTTTCCGAGGAGATGCCATAATGGCCCCGCCCTGGTGACTTCACCGGTGAGAATGACCCTGCCATGCTCAGGCTCGATCCCGAATTGCTGAAGGAGATAGATCAGGTAATAGATCACGTCCTCCGGGGCAGAAAAGGAAAACCGGTTATGGATCAGGAGCCCTTCGGAACTGATCAGTGCGAGGTTCGCCGAACCCTCCGTCAGCCAGGCATAGAGGACCGGTTTGCCCGTCCTGTGCCGGAAATCGGCGAGGGCGCCGGCTATGAAAGCCGTGGAGTGGTGCGCGAGATGGGTCAGGGCGAAACGGAGCGAAAGCAGTTCGCGGATCTTTTCCGGGATAGAGAAGATATTAAAGGCATCCGGTTCCGGCAGCCGGTCGATCAGCACGGTCTCCCCGGCTTCCACCTTGTGACCGAAAGCAAGGTATTCCCACATCTCCCCTTCACTGGCCAGGGGAGCCGGAACCAGCGTGGAACCGGGCCCTGTCCAGGCCAGCCATTTGGATCCGAACGGGTCCGTGATCCAGGGAACCGCTTCACAAACACCGTCCAGAAAGGGTTCAAAGGATCTGACCTGGTCGTTCAGCCCGGCCGATGCAGTCACGAGGGTATTCCCGAACTCGCCTAACGCGATGCAGCGGCTTCCCTTGTCATCAAGCACGGCCAGTCGGATCGCCTGCACTCCCGCCTGGATGACCAACCCGTAACCGGATACTTTCGACTTATCGAACGACCGGTCGGTCCTGAAATAGCTTGTCACCGTTTGGCCCGGGATTCCCATAGGTCAGATGATCAGAATAAACAGAAAGTTCAGTAAAATAACGAAAAGAAAACTTAAGGTCACATGCATCCCGGTCGGTTTACCCCCGAAAAAGAGCGCATAGCCCAGTTTTACGATGTTGTTGCTCACCATGGCCTGAAGGGTGGCTGCCATCATGGTATCCATGCTGATCGCGAATTTTCCGGCGAACAGGCTGACCAGGAAGGGGTCGATATCCACGATACCGACCAGGTATGACAGGAGATTCAGTCCCATCGTCCCGAACCGGTCGATGACCAGGTAGGTGATCATCGACAGCAGCACGAAGAGCGCGGTGAAGACCAGGGCTGTCCTGAACTCCAGCGGGTTCCGGTCGATGCGGATATCATCGGCCGTACGGCCCGTGTCCCGGTTCCGGAACCAGAGCGTTGCCGTAGCTGCCAGGGCGGAAGCCGCAGCCAGCAACAGGAGCCAGTACCAGATGGAGAGGAACAACTCCATGTTGAAGACCAGGATCAGGACCATTACCCGCAAGTACATCATCCCGGTGGAGATCACGATCGCTGCAGCATAATGATTGATCTGTTCCGGTTCCTGCCGGCTCTTCCTGGCCAGGATGACCGTAGTGGCCGTACTGCTGTAAATCCCGCCCAGGATCCCGGCAAGCAGGATGCTGTTCTTGTTGACGATGAACTTACGGAGCAGGTAACTGGCATAAGATATAGAAGATATGACAACCACGGCCAGCCAGATTTTATATGGGGTCAGGCTGAATCCCGGGTAGATCTCCTTGTCGGGAACGAGCGGCAGGATGACACCGGCGATGACCAGGAACTTGGCGAGCGTGAAAAACTCATCTTTCGAAATACGCTCTGAAAATGAGATAAAGAACGCCTTGGATTCAGAGATGACCAGAACGGTGATCAGGACGACCACCGCGAACCAGAGAGGCCGAAGCATGATCAGGGGGCCGAGACTGTATGTGATCAGCCCGATGACCACGGTGGTGATCCCGTAATCGCGGTCATTCCGGAGATGGAAATAATAATAGATCATGAACAGTCCCGACAGGATCGCTCCCCCGGTGATGAACAACAGTAGGTTCGACGGATCCAGCAGGTACATGACAAATCCGAATATCCCGATAAAGGTGAAGGTCCGGTCGGTGCCGAAGGTTTTTTCCTCATGGGCTTCCGCCAAATGCACTTTCCGTTGTGAAAGGCCGATCAGCAGCGAAAAAACCGTGACCAGGACAAAATTGATCAGTTCCGCGGGTATCAGTTCAACCATTTCCATGCTGGCAAATATAGATCATGTTTGAATGCCGTGGCTCAAAGTTCGTCGTGGCGGGGAAAGCGTTCCCTGAATTCGATCTTCTGTTCCTCGCGGTTGATGAATAAGATGTGGAGGTCGATCCCGTTCGTCAGCACCAGGTACTTCACCTGCAAAGGCATGTTATACATGGCCGCCTGTTCCAGCACGTCCTGTGACAGCGCTATCCGGGGCGCCTTGCACTCGACGATCAGCGCCGGCTTTCCGTCGCTCCCGTGCACCAGCAGATCGGACCGCTTTCGTTTCTCATGGTAACGCAGGGCCGTTTCAACCGCCATGTGCGAGGCCGGATAGCCAAGATAAGTAAGCAGGAACTGCACCATGTGCTGGCGCACCCATTCTTCCGGCGTCAGGGCGACGTACTTCTTCCGCAGAGGATCCCAGATCTCCTCTTTTCCACCGGACCCTTCACGGATCCGGGCTTCAAACGGCGGCAGGTTCAGTTCGATTTGCTTCACTTCAGGCAAACTTACGTAAAAATAGAGCAAAACCATTAACTTTGGACGACCGATCTCCATGGCTGCATCCATTGAAAATATCCTTGCCGATCTGAAGAACAGGATCTTTTACCCGTTCTACCTGCTATATGGAGAAGAGCCCTATTTCATCGACCAGATCGCTGATCAGATCGGGGAGCACCTGCTGACCGAAGTTGAGAAAGAATTCAACCAGAGCGTGGTTTACGGCAAGGACCTGACGGCACAGGAGATCATCAGCATGGCCCGCCGGTACCCCATGATGGCCAACTACCAGGTGATCATCGTGAAGGAAGCGCAGGCCCTCGACGACATCGAAGAATTCGCAGCCTATGCCGAAAATCCCGTTAAGACCACAGTCCTGGTGCTCTGTTACAAGTACGGGAAGATCGACAAGCGAAAGCGCCTGGCAAAAGCCGCTGACAGGACCGGAGTGCTCTTCGAATCGGCGAGGGTCTACGACTCCAAAATCCCTGACTGGATCGCTGCCTATGTGGGCCGCCTCGGCTACTCCATTACCGACAAGTCCTGTTTCCTCCTGCTTGAATTCCTCGGAAATGACCTGTCGAAGATCGTGAACGAGATCGGCAAGCTGTCCATTAACCTGTCGCCGGGTTCAAAGATCACGGAAGAGTACATCGAGAAGAACATCGGGATCAGCAAGGACTTCAATGTGTTCGAACTGCAGAAGGCGATCGGGTCCCGGAACGTTTACAAGGCCAACCAGATCATCTGGTATTTTGCAGCCAATCCCCGGGAAAACCCGCTGGTGAAGGTGATCCCGATCCTGTATGCCTATTTTACCAAGGTCCTCCTGTATCATACCCTGGAGGACAAATCGCGGAACAACGCCGCGGCCGTGCTGTCAGTAAATCCATTTTTCATTGCCGATTACCAGCAGGCCGCTAAGAACTATCCTCCGGCAAAGCTCTTCCAGGTGATCTCCTTACTGCGGGAATATGATCTGCGCTCGAAAGGGGTGGACGATGGGAGCGCAACGGACGGGGCGCTGATGAAAGAGATGGTATTCCGGATACTTCACTGAGGATTTTCGACCCGGTAGTTGAATTCCGAGGACCGGTAGGTCTCATCGATCAGCTGCTTATATTTTTGCTGGATGAATTTTCGGCGCAGTTTCATGGTGGGCGACAACTCTCCCGACTGCACGGTCCACTCTTCCGGGATCAGCCGGAACTTCTTGATCTTCTCGGTCTGTCCCAGCGATAGATTGACCTTCTGGACCTCTTCGCGGATCCTCCGGATCACCCGCGGATGGCGGACCGTTTTGGCGAACGAAACCACCGCGATCTCCTTGACCCTGCACCAGTTCACCAGGTACTCGAAATTGGGAACGATCAGCGCGGCAGTGTATTTCCGGTCCTCCCCGATCACCATGACATGCTCGATGAAGGGGGACTCCTTCATCTTCTGTTCGATCACCTGGGGAGCGATATACTTGCCGGTAGAAGTCTTGAACATCTCTTTTTTTCGGTCGGTAATCTTCAGGAATGTTCCATCTTCGAACAGCCCGATGTCGCCGGTGTGGAACCAGCCTTCTGCATCGATGACCTGGGCTGTTTTCTCCGGCCGGTTGTAATAGCCCATCATCACGTTGGGTCCTCGGCAGAGGATCTCGCCGTCGTCAGCGATCCGGACTTCCACGCCCTGCAGGACGGGTCCGACCGTCCCGAATTTCATGCCTCCCTTGCCGAACCGGCTCACGGCAATCACCGGGGAGGTTTCGGTCAGCCCGTATCCTTCGATGATGGGAATGCCCGCTGCCCAGTACACCCTGGCCAGCCGCGGATGCAGGGAGGCGCTCCCGGAGACGATCAGCTGGATCCTCCCTCCCATGGCCTGTTTCCACCGGTTGAGAACCAGTTTCCGGGCAAAGAAAAGCTTGATGTCATACCAGATGCCCCGGGCATGGCGTAATTCGTATTGATGTCCCGTAGCCAGCGCCCAGAAGAACAACACCCGGCGGATCCCGCGGAATTCCCTTCCACGCTGGACCATCCGGTTATACGCCTTTTCCAGTACGCGCGGAACAGCGGCAAAGGCGGTAGGCCTGACCTGGCGGATGCATTCCGATACTTTATCGATGCTGTCCACATAATAGAAAGTCACCCCGAAGTACTGGAAGACATAATTCAGCATGCGTTCGTAAACATGGCAGAGGGGCAGGAAGCTGAGAATGCGGTCAGAGGTATTAAACCGGTAAATTTTGGTGCACTCCACGAAATTGCTGATGAAATTCCGGTGGTTCAGCATCACCCCTTTTGGACGGCCTGTCGTTCCTGAGGTATAGATGATCGTGACCAGGTCTTCGGGGCTGATCTCAGAACGAACCCGTTCGAATTCCCACAACAGCTCCCGCCCTTTGCCCATCTCCAGGATCTCAGTCCAATGCCTCACCCCTTTGATCTTGCTGATCGAGAAGACCTGGCGAAGGTGCGGCACCTCCGGGAGGATATCTTTCAACCGCTGATAGATCTCATGATTGGAGACGATCAGGATCTCGACTCCCGAGTCGTTCAGGATATACCGGTAGTTATCGGCGCTGATGGTCGGGTAGATGGGAACCTGCACGGCGCCAGCCTGCATGATGCCCATGTCGAAAAAGTTCCACTGGGGGGAATTGACCATGACCGTTGCGATCCGGGTGCCCCGGCCGGCGCCCATGGTCAGCAGACCCCGGCTGATCAGGCTCGAAAACCGAATGTAGTCTGCCGCTGAATACGCTCTCCATTTCCGGCCCTCCTTGAAGTAAAAAAGCTGCTTCTTGTTCCGGTACTCATTCCGGTACAGCTCCAGGAGGTCGAATATCCGGGTAATGGGAAACATCGCGCATCTTTATTCAAATAACGATTTAATCACTGTTTCGTATTTGGAATGGATAACTTTTCTTTTCAGCTTCAGGGTCGGCGTGATCTCCCCGGTTTCCTGCGTCCATTCCGTGTCAAGCAGCGCCCAGGTCTTGATCTTTTCCGTATCGCCAAGCGATTTGTTGTATCTGTCGATCTCCATCTGGAAACGCTTACGGATCCTGGGATTGCGAACCACCTCGGCATCGGATCCGTATTCGATCTCTTTCACGCGGCAGTATGACCGCAGGAAATCAAAATCGGGAACGATCAGGGCCCCGGCGAATTTCTGGTTCTCCCCCACCACCATCACCTGGTCGATAAACAGGGATTCCTTCAGCATATCCTCGATGGGCTGCGGACTGATGTACTTCCCGAACGAGGTTTTAAAGAGCTCTTTTTTCCTGCCGGTGATCTTCAGCTGGCCTTCCGGTTCTATGTGTCCCAGGTCGCCGGTATGGAACCAACCCCCGGCATCGATCACTTCCTTTGTCATTTCCGGGTCCTTGTAATACCCTTTCATTACGTTAGGCCCCTTGACCAGGATTTCCCCATCATCGGCGATCTTCACGGTCACCCCCCTTAGGACGGGGCCTACAGTGCCGAATTTCACACCGTGCTCGTTGAGGTCGCTCACGGCGATCACAGGTGAAGTCTCGGTGAGCCCGTACCCCTCCAGGATATGGATCCCGGCACAGGTGAACAAACGCCCCAATCTGGGTTGCAGTGCCGCTCCTCCCGAAACGATGATGTTGATCTTTCCGCCCAGGGCCTCACGCCACTTGACATAGACCAGCCTGTCGTAGATCTTTCGCTTCAGTTCATAGAACCAGCCGTTGGCCCCTTTCAATTCATACTTCAGCGCCAGGTGGAACGCCCACCAGAAGATCCATCGTTTTACGCCTTTCAGCTTATGCCCGGTAGAGGAAAGCTTGTCATGCACCTTCTCCAGCAACCGGGGAACGGTAGTCAGGATCTGCGGCTGAACCTCTTTCATGTTATCGGTAATGGTCCCGATACTTTCGGCATAATAGATGGAAATCCCCAGGTAGTGGTAAAGGTAGTTCAGCATCCGTTCGTACACATGGCAAAGCGGGAGGTAACTCACGGCACGGGATTCTTCACCGAATGGCGGAATATAAGAGACGCCCCAGACATTGGAGATGATGTTGGCATGGGTGAGCATCACCCCTTTTTGCCGGCCCGTTGTCCCTGACGTATAAATGATCGTGGCAACGTCATCCGTGGTGATCTTTGCCTTGATCTCTTCGAGCCGTTGCTTGTCGGGATAGTTCCTGCCGGCCTCGATCAGCTCGCTGAGATGTTGTGCATCTTCGGTGTCTTTGTATGTGTATACTCCCTTCAGGCTGGGAACTTCCGGCAGGATGTGCTGGATCTTCCTCAGCAATTCATTCCCGGATACAAATACATAGTTCACCTCCGCATGATTCAGGATGAAGTTGTAATCCGATTCGGAGATGGTCGGATAGATGGGTACGTGGATGGCGCCGACCTGCTGAATGGCCATGTCGACGAAATTCCACTCGCACCGGTTGTGACTGATCTGCGCGATCGTATCACCGGGGCGGACCCCAAGAGCAAGGAAACCGTTGCTGATGTGGTCAACGATCTCCCGGTACTGTTTGATGCTGTATTTCATCCATTGTCCATTCTCTTTGGATGCAATGACATCATCCTTGGGTTTATACTTCTGCTCATAATACGGCAAAAGATCAAAGATTCGGGTGATCTCCATGTAGTTGGTCTTTGGGATTCGGGAGTAAAAATAATGATTTTTACCCCATACTGCTCCACCTCTCCAAAAGGGGAAGGCCGGGGGGAGGGGCTACCTGTTAAACACCACCGTACTCGCCTGGGCCGTCGGCATGATCACCAGGTCGTTGATGTTGACGTGGGCCGGAAGGGTAGTCACGTAGTGAACCACTTCGGCGACATCTTCGGCGACCAGGGGCTGGTAACCTTTGTATACCTGGCCGGCTTTCGCCTGGTCGCCTTTGAAACGCACCAGCGAAAATTCCGTTTCCGCGGCTCCCGGAGCGATCTGGGTCACTTTGATATGATGCTTCACCAGGTCAATGCGGGTGCCTTTCGTGATGGCATCGACGGCGAATTTGCTTCCGCAGTAAACATTTCCATTCGGATAAACCTCTTTTCCCGCAATGGAACCAATGTTGATGATGTGTCCATGCCCCCGGGCCACCATTAGCGGGGCGATCACGCGGGTCATGTAGAGCAGTCCCTTGACATTCGTGTCGATCATCTGCTCCCAGTCATCAACCGAACCTTCATGAACCGGCGCAAGCCCTGCAGCCAGGCCGGCATTGTTCACCAGGACATCGATCTTCTTCCACGCTTCGGGCAAAGATGCAACAGCTTGTTCAACTTCCGCCAGTTTTCTCAAATCAAAACATAAAGCCCGGCTATCGGGGGCAAGCTCCTGTTCAAGTGCTGCAAGGCGTTCTTTCCTCCTTCCGGTGATGATTACGGCATAGCCGCCGGCAGCGAATTTTTTCGCTATGGCTTTTCCAAAGCCTGAGGTGGCGCCGGTAACAATTGCTATCTTTTTCATTAGACTTAACTCTTAGTTTCAATATTTTAAAATTTCCATCAATCCCGATTTCACCTTTTCCAGCTGAGGCTCCGTTATCCGTCCGATTTTCCTGATCAGCCTTTCCTTCGCCAGCGTCCTGATCTGAAATGTGATGATCTCCGAATCAGCCTCAAGCCCGTTTATTTTATCCTTTTTCAGCACCACGCATCCCGCATACTTTTTAACCTTTGTGCTCAAGGGGCATACGATGCAGATCCCGAGTGTATCATTCATGGCATCCCCGCTCAGGATCAGAACAGGCCGGATCCCTCTCTGTTCGCGTCCTTTCACAGGGTTGAGATTACCCAGCCACAGATCCCCCTGTTTCATTTCCTGTCGAGGATTTTAAGATAATCTTCCAGACCTTCTTCTGCCATGGTCAGGATTTCTTCATCCCCTGCCGCCCTCCGGAACGAATGAACATACTCCGCCTTTTTCAATCGCTCAAAATAAGAGGTCAGGGCTTTCTCGATGATCCGGTTCTTGGGTACATTGAACCTGGTGGCATAATCGTCAAGAAGATTCAGGAGATTCTCGGGCAACGAACTGGTGAACGTTGTGATCTTCATGCAATATTTTTTACAAACATAATAAATATTTGTAAAATATATTTACCTGATAAAAAATATTTGATGGATACAGGGCGGTCATTCGACCACGACGTCAACCTTAAATGTCTGGTTCCTGTCATGATTCCGGATCCTGGCCAGATAACACCCGGCCGCTAATCTGCCAAGGTCTAACGGATACAACTGTCCCGGTACCGGGTAGGCGAATTCGTACTGTCGCATCAGGCGTCCGTCGGGGGCGATGAGGTCAATGTTAACCATTCCCTGGAGGGATTCGGGGCACGTAAGATAAATCGTACCGTGGGTCGGATTCGGATATAGTGAAAAGTGGGCTCTCCTGTCTTCACCGGGAATGCCGTCGGGGAACACCGATACAGAATCGCAGAACGACACGTTCGAACAGGTGTTGGAGACATTCAGACAGACATAGTACGTTCCATGATCGTTAAAGAAGTGTACCGGGTTTTGCAGATCGGAAAAAAAACCGTCACCAAAATCCCAGGACCAGGTCAGCGCGCCGACTGAGGAATCACTAAACGCAACCGTGTGGTCTTCGGCAAGGTAAGCGAAAGAGGCAATAGGTGTCGAACAAACATCAACTTCTTTGCAAATGGTATCGGTGCTGCAGGAATCGGAGACCACAAGGCAAACCGGATAGATCCCCGACTGTGAATAGCTGTGGACCGGGTCTTTCAGCGTCGACCCGTACCCGTCACCGAAATCCCAATGCCAGGCAATAGAAGCAGATGTCGTGTCATGAAAATACACCACCGGATAATCGACCGTATGTGCGAATCCGCCAAGAAGTTGCGGACAATCCCTGTAAACCACCACCAGTTTGGGGCGGACCGCCGGATCCGGCGCATAGGATGCTCCCAGGAGCATGCATGTATAGATCACGGATTCGTTCTGTAGTTTCAGCATCATCCCGTGATTCGATGAAGGATCGTTAACACATAATTCTGTGAAGTCATTCAGGTCGAT
>DAIRDK010000013.1:0-24554 GCA_036796175.1 Bacteroidales bacterium
GTTTTGGCGGTGAGCTTAAACACGGAATACCCGATGGCGGTTTCAATCACGCGAACATCGTTGGGTTTCATGGTCAGTCCTTCATTGAAAAAGATGGCGTAGCTCTGACCGCCGTCCGTGAACCATTTGAGATCGCCGCCGTCCTCTTTGGCACTGGGGAAGTCGGATAACTGCCGGGCCAGTTCGGCGAAGGGGACGGGATTGTTCTTCAGGGAGGCTGCGATGCTGTCGGCGCGCTTTTTGGCCTGTTCCTTGGTGCGTTTTACGGTTTCACTCAGCCGGGCGCCGTCCCAGGTAACCATGATATGCGAGCCCTGCATGGAATCCGGGCGGTCCTGGATCGCGATGAGCTTGGCCATGAGCCATGCATTACCTGATTCAAAAGGCGGAACTAAGGCGCCCACTTTCGAGTCAAACATGATGGAATCGATGCGGCCGGGGAGCATGCCTTTTTTGACGAACCCGGTATCAAAGCGTTTGTCGGTATTCGCGCTGGTGAATGTTTTCGCGTCGGGTACCGTGGAGAAATCGGCATAGATCTTGGCCACGTCATCTGCCGTGTTCTTCCGGTCTTTTTCCGAAGGCACTACGTCAAACACCACGAAATCGATATCCCTGTAAGGATCATCGGTAATAAAGTACCCCTGGTTTTTATCGTAGAACTTCTGATAGTCTTCGTCAGTCAGCCGGACCAGGCTGTCGGCGATGCCGGCATAGCTGGGACTGATGTAGCGGACTTTAAGGGATTTGGTTTGCTGGATATGATCCAGGTTTAGCAGGGCTTTCGGCACGTAGTAGCCTTTGGAGACCAGGTTCACGAATTTGGTTTCCAGGCGGTCTTCCTTGATCGCTTTTTCAAACTGGAGCCACTGCGTCTTGTTTTTGGGCTCCATCTGGTCGAGGTTCTTCAGGTAATTGAGGACCAAGGCCGGATCATACACCCCTGTTTTAGGATCTTTGAAATACTGGAGGATGAAGCGGTGGGGATTTTTACCCTGTACCTGGTCGAACAACTCTTCCGGGGAGACCGTTATCCCGAGTTTATCATACTCTTCGGTAAGGATGATGTTTTTGACCATTTGGTTAAAGGTGGTCTGCCTGATCGTGAACGTCTGTTCTTCGGTGACACGGTCCGAACCCGAATTCTCTTTCTGGAGTTCGATGGTTTCGTCCACCTTGTTGTTGAAATCAATATAGGTTATGGGTTCTCCGTCAACAACTCCGATCTCCGTGGTATGGTGGGATCTTTTCTTCCCGAAGTCTCCGATCACAAATGCTGCGATGGCGACACCTACGATAATGACAGCCAGTCCTGAGCGATTCCTGATTTTTTGGATAACAGCCATTCTGCTTGTTTTTTTAAAATAGGGTGCAAAGCTATGGAAATTTACCGAAACAACAAAACGGGAGTGACTCAGAGCGAGTCTCTTTTGACGATCATTTGGCCTCGCGGGCGAACGATGGTATAATCGGAGAACGATTCATCCGACTCCATGCCGTCACCGAACAGGACTTTCCCGGGGGTGGTGATCTTCACGGGGAAGCTGGTGTGGATGCTGTGTTTCACTTCATCCCACGTCAGCTGTTCCGTATTCAGCTGCTCTTGTTTTTTTTCGTTTCTGACCACGACGTTCCCTTTTGCTTCCATGATCCTGGTGTTGTCGATGCGTTTGCCGTAATCGCCGGTGATCGTGGTTTCGACTTGTTTCAGTGAATCATAGATCCGGACCTGGAATCCTTTGGGGAATTCGAGATAGGGATAGTCGCCGGAGAAGCGATTGGCGAGGGGGGCGGTGACCCTGGCCTGGAGGTGTCCCGATTCGCTGAACAGGACATCGATGTTCCGGGCCGACATCAGTGTGGCCGAGGGACCGCGCGACAATTCGTTCAGCTTCTCGTCGTCGTTGCTGCAACTGAACAGAAGGATGAGGGGCAGGAGAAGGAAGGAAATTAGTAGTATTTTTTCTTTACAAACCATTTTTCATGGATTGAAAAGCCCAGGATGAACTTGAAGTACGTTTCACGGATCAGGTTTTCGGCTGTGGTCCCGCGGGTGCCGATCTGTGCGCCCAGGTTCAGCATGGTCCGGGTTCCCCTGAGGGGGAGGCCGAAACCGAGGGATCCGGAGAATTCATTCAGCTGTTTTCCGCGAAGGCTCAGGTAGGTTCCCTGGTACTGGAATCCCACGCGGTAGCGGATCCTCTTGAAGTAGCTGTTATAATTCCCGATATCGGGGATGAACTCGGCACCGCCGCAGATCCGGTAGCTGTCGACCAGGGAGTCGCTCATGCCGAATGCGGTAAACTTGCTCCAATTCTGCCATTTCCCGTCGATGGTCGCGATCCACTTATCCGGTTTTCCGATGCTGAACCCCCCTCCGGCTATCATGGGGATCAGGATATCCCCTTTGTACTTGTTCCCCATGGCCACCGTGTCCTTGATGTATTCGACATTGGTGGTGGAAAGAAAAAACGTGCGGGCCAGGTAATCGGCGCGGGAGCTCATTTTGGCGTTGGCGGCGAATATGGCGCCAGCCGTGAATTCCAGGCCATTTTTAAATTTCCCGTAGTATTGGATGCCATAGTCAAGATAGATGTCGCTCATGGTGATAAAGTTCTCGACCTTGAGGTTGGCATAATAGAGCGAATCGGGGTAGACCACGTTCGATGCGATATCAATGTTTCCGAACATGTAGGAGACGTTAAAGCCGATGGAGAGGTTTTTGAAGATCTTGAATCCGTTTCCCCACATGAAGCGGTTGATGCCCCCGTCGCCCGTATAGGTGTGGATGATGTCACCAACAACCTCTTTGGTCTCTATCGTGCCCACATTATATCCAACGTCGCTGAACGGGAGAAGACCGATCTGTGTTTTCCACCAGCGGGTCACCGGGAATCCGATGTTGAGATATCCAACCGAAGCGTAATTCCGGCTTGTGGATTCCAGGTTGGAGGTCAGGTTGACGAATTCGGTGCTGAAGCCTCCCTCGAACAGGAAGGAGAGGGAGTCGAATGCGGTGTAGGAAGCGGGGTTCCCGAAATTGATGTGAAGCGGGTTGCGCAGCGCGTAGCTGGACTGACCCATGGACAGGTTCCAGGCGTTGTTGACATCGCTTAGATCACCCAGCCCGTACCGGGAATAGGGAGAGGCGATACGAACCTGGGCAGACAGGGCGAGTGTGCCGCAAAGCAGCAGGAATGTAAGGGAGAGACGGGTCTTAACGGGCATTTTTAATGTTATATTCCAGGATTTCGTAGAGCCCGAGCAGCACGATGTTCGGGAATGCAAAGATGCGAATTTTCAAGTGTTTATCCAAATAATCAGCATCTCCGCCGCTGAGGACGACCTGCAGGTTGGGGTATTGCTGCCTGTATAGCCTGACGATCCCTTTGATCTCTTCGATCACGCCGTTGGCGATGCCGGAGAGGATGGAATTCTCCGTATCGTCGCCAATCAGGGGCAGTTCTTCCTTCAATTCCACTAACGGCAATTTTTCGGTAAAAGTATTCAGGGCTTTGAAGCGCATCCGGATACCCGGGGAGATGGCGCCTCCCAGGTATTCGCGGTCGGCGGTCACGAAGTCGTAGGTGATGCAGGTTCCGGCATTGACCACGAGCACAGGGAATCCGCTGAAGAGGGAAGATCCGGCCACGGCGCTGGCCAGCCGGTCCTTGCCGAGGCGGGCGGGGGTCTTGTATTTGTTCACTACCGGTATGGGGGTCCGGTTGTTCAGTTCGATGAACCGGGGCAGGCTGGATTCCAGGAAATTCTTCAGATAGGCCGGGATGGTGACCACCGAAGCCATGATCCCCCCGTCGACGCCGGGGTGGTTGCCCAAGACCTCTTTCAGGGTCCGCAGACTGAGCTGATCGCTGATCTCCAGGTGGACCAGGCGGCCATCCTGGAAGACGCAGATCTTTTTGTTGGTATTACCAAGGTCGAGAACCAGTTTCATAGGGCATACGAATTAGGAAAGTCGTCTGTCTGCCGGCAGGCAGGGAGGACGAATCAGGCAAAGGTATAGGATTTTTCAAATTTCTTTGTAATTTTGCCGTCCCGATCCGGAAACGGATGTTGGCGTCGTAGCTCAGATGGTAGAGCAGAGGACTGAAAATCCTTGTGTCACTGGTTCGATTCCAGTCGATGCCACGAGACAAATGGTGAAATCGTAAAATGGCGAAATGGTGAAATACTGTTTCGCCGTTTTGTTTGAATAAAGACCAGTCAATGCATTACCGGGTTTTGATGAATTTCTCCGTCAAGTCTTCGGTGACCTGTTCGCTTGTCAGCGGCATTTCTGAAATTTCTTTACAACTGTTCCCTTAGCGGTAATCATGCGCATCAAATAGGTACCAGGAAGGAGTTTTGAAATCTCGACCGGATTGTGCCCATAGCCCTGTAAGACCTGTTGCCCATGAATGTTCAGAATCTCTGTTGACAGAATCTTCTGCTTTGTCCGGATATTTACTTCTGAACTGGCAGGATTTGGAAACAGCACAATATCTTCAGGTTCGTTGTCGCGAATTCCGGTTATCCCTCCATTTTCCGTATAAAGGTAAGATTGACCATTGCCTGAAATCCACCCGTGGTCCGGATCGGTGAAACAGACGTCATAGAGATGAAATGATACCCCCGGATCCTGTATGTCCCATGTCGTGCCTCCGTTTGTTGTTCGAATCACTGTGCCTTCAAGACCAACAGCCCATCCGTTCAGACTGTCGGGAAAAGCAATTTCCTGGAGTCCCGGGAGAGAATCAAAGCACTGCGGGAACCAGGAAATCCCGCCGTTGACCGTATGGAAGATGTGAGGATCGTTATAGGATCCGAAATTGGTGAACCATCCGTTCACGGGATCACTGAATATAATGGATGATGCCAGTGGATACTCGCCGGAGAAATCTGTGACTTCAGTCCAGGCCAAACCACCGTTGACGGTTTGGGCGACAGCGGAGCCCATACTTGTCGAACCGGACAATAAACCACTGCCACATAGAAAACCGTGTAATGAATCAATAAAAAACATATCCCGGACCGCACCGGTCAACCTGGCCGTTAACTCCCAGGTTTCGCCACCGTCAACCGTATGATATACACATGTTGTGTCACCTGCCCAAAAATAATTTTTCCAATGGAAGAACCAACCGTTCAGCGTGTCGGTGAAGAAAAAATCTGCGTCCAGCGGATATTCGAGGCTGTCTTTCTGCATGACCCAGTTCGCTCCGCCGTCGACGGTATTCCAGATCGAAAGGTCCTCGGTATTCTCCGGATTGAGCAAGCCCCATCCATGGTTTTTGTCGGCAAACCGGAAAATCATGCATCGGGTGTCATAACTGTTCCATGTGGCCCCGCCATCGGTGGTCCTGAAAAGTGAACTTCCCTGTACCCATCCGTTTTCTTCGTCAACGAATTGAATGCCGCTCAAGTTTCCTGCATACAGATCTTTCTGTTGCCACTGGCCAAACACATAATCAGATAAACACAGGATGATAACCTGTAATAAAATCAGTTTTTTCATGATAACCAGATTTTAGTCTTGAATATATTTGCTGTTTCCCGGCAAAATAAGAGATAAACCGAAATCCGGTCAATCGCATAATGATGTGATTTTCATCTCCTGTGATAAGGGAACCCGGAACGTTCAACGGTTCATGTAGCGGAGCAGCGCCTCGGTGCGTGTCCGGACCTGGAGTTTTTGATAGATACTGCGAATGTGGGAACGAACGGTATCAATGCTGATAAAATGCTTCTCGGCAATTTCTTTATACAGATACCCTTGCGAAAGGCAGGCGAGGATCTCTTCTTCCCTGGATGTCAGGGAGGCATCTGTGAATTGTTCCGAAACAGGTTTCCGGAATTTCATGACTACTTTCCGGGCTATTTCCCCATTCATGGGAGAACCGCCATTAGCTAATTCAGTGATGGCTTCGAGCAATCGTGCAGGTGGTGTTTTCTTTAGCAAATACCCGGTGGCTCCGGCCTCCAGTGAACGGAAGATCTCTTCATTGTTGTCGAAGACGGTCAGCATCATCACCTGGATCTCGGGGAACCGGTTTTTTACATGGATCACACATTCAGGGCCTTGCATGCCAGGCAGGTGAATATCCATCAGCACAACATCCGGAATTTCCCGTTCGAGCAGTTCCAGCGCATCTTCCGCCGTACGGCAGGCCGCCACGCAACGGTAACCAGGGGAACCGTCAATGAGCACCCGGAGGCCTTCTCTTACGGCCTCCTGGTCCTCCACGATCATGATCTTTATCTCCTGTGTCAAGGGCGGGTACTTTAGGATGATTGCAAATGTAGCATTTGCCGGGCAAAAACAAGTCGCCTGTTCGTTCTATTTTGCGCCCGGCCAGCTTACCTGGCAATCACCAATTTGACGTCTTTTCTATCTGTTCCCGAAATACATTCCAAGACGTATAGGCCGTTCGGGATCTTTGACACATCAATATCCATTACATTGATCCCTTTTCTGAATTCCACAGCACAATCTGTATATAGCTGAAATCCCTGCAGGGTATAGATATTCATTGATGCCCTGCCCGGCGATTCCACGAACAGGGAGACGTGTGCCGTATTTGCAGCCGGGTTCGGATAAACAAGAAGTGAATTATTCTCCTGCGACCGGTTCTCTTTCTCATTGCCGATCCCGACCAGTGTTGAGTCGGATGCGAATCCCACGGAATAGGCCAGTCCGTCAAACCCGGTATACCACATCCTGTATACTCCGGCACTCTTGATCACAAAAGGATGCCATACCCATAAGTCATCAAACGTTCCGGCGGATCCGGTACTTATTACCTTTACCGGCGTGTCTGTCCAGTTTATTCCATCCTGTGATGTGAGGTAATAGATATCGTATTCTGATGTCATCGGATTGGAGCTGTTGAACCACATCTCATACAAATTTCCATCGTGAAGTACACGAGGATTCTGGGCATTTTCCAACCCAAACAGATCAGGATCGAGGACAGGATTCCCGGGATCTTTGGTCCATGATATCCCATCCGGAGAAGTTGCGTACCCTATTTTTATTTTAAATCCGTCGCTACCGGTATACCACATTTTATATATACCATCATCAAACAACACCGTGGATGAGTATGCCCAGAAATTATCCCAGCTACCGGCCAACCCGGTTGCAAGAACCGGATCGGATGAATAACGGCTCCACGACAGTCCGTCGGTTGAAGTGGCCAGCCCTGTTTCCATTTTGCCGATGTAGTAAGGCTGAGTGTTATACCCATTGTACCACATCCGGTACAGTGATCCGTCGAACAGGACACTTGCGCCAAAAACACCCTGCGAATCAAATGCATTGCCTCCTGAAGGTTCAAATACCGGATCCTGATGTAAAATAAAGTTTATTCCATCAGCGGATGAGCCGTATCCAATCCGATCGGCGCCGGTTGTGACACCTTCTGACGCAGTGAACCACAGGTTCAATGAGTCATTGTTCTCCATAAGAAATACAAAAGGGAACCCGGAGCTTTGCCAATCGCTGCCCGGGAGCATAATCGGATTAGCGGGGGATTTGGTCCAATTGACCTGGGCTTCTGAATGAACACTCCATAAATAAACTATCGTGATCACAATCATTGTTTTTTTTGCTGTAATGAATGCATGTGCTTTCATAGGTTCATGTCATTTAAGATTACCGGCAAAATTAGAGTCCGCCGGCAGGCTGTGCAATCGCATGAACATGCGATTTTATCCCGTTGATCATGATAAACGGCAACAAGGATATCAGTGACCGAGAAAAACCCGGTCAACTGTTCGTGCTGTTCTGGTTCCGGATAAATGGGGTGGAAATGGTGATCCGGGTTCCTGTCCCTTGTTCCGAATCCACCAGCAATGCCCCCCCCAGGCTCTCGATCCTTTTCCGCATGTTGGTCAACCCGTTGCCTTTGTTCATGGATTTCTTTATATCAAATCCAATACCATTATCTTCTATTTGCAGGACAAGAAATGTTTCGTTCATAGTGAAAGAAATAGTCACCAGGTTACCGCCGGAGTGTTTGGTTGCGTTATGGGTCGCCTCTTTGACCACCAGGAACAGGTTTCTCCGCTGGTCGGAAACCATGGGAATATCAGAGATGTGTTCAGGGAATTCGAAATGGACTTTCAATCCTGTGTTTTCCAGGTATATTGAAATTTGCTGCCGCAGGAAGGACAGAAAGCTGGGCAGGTTGTCATTCCGGGGATTTATGGCCCAGATGATGTCCCTCATTTCGTCGACGAGGCTACCGGATATGCTCGAGATCTGGT
This sequence comes from Bacteroidales bacterium, assembly GCA_036796175.1. Taxonomy (GTDB): domain Bacteria; phylum Bacteroidota; class Bacteroidia; order Bacteroidales; family FEN-979; genus DAIRDK01. The sequence continues at coordinate 8,269 of DAIRDK010000013.1, forward strand.
CAAGCAGTCGGCCTGTTTCTTCCGGATCGCCACTCTTCCTTCTTACGACTTCGCTCAGGATCGATATCTGGGTAAGCGTGGCGCCGATCTCATCGTGCATGTCCTGTGATATCCTGTTCCTTTCTCGTTCCATCATCACGTGGCGTTCAAGGTCTTTTTTATACAGCATAGCTGTATATAAAAGAGCAACCACCCTTTTTGCAATTAGAGACAGCAGGGTCACATCCTGCAGGGTATATGAGCTTTCTGATCTTTTCCTCCCGATAGCAAAGAATCCAAAAGGGTGTGCCCCCCGAAGCATCGGTATGACCAATTCTGAATTGCATTCATCGAGGATTACAGGCGTCTCCGCCATCGAATCGACAGAAAAAACGTTACCCTCCTTAAGGTGCATGTCCATTTTATCCGGAATACTGAATTCCATCCTGTCGGGGATCACATGTCTCCCTTTGAAATGAAAAACCTGGTATGTCCGTCCTGCCTTCCGCAACGCAATCAGGCAAGATTCAAAATGAAGAATATCTTCAAGAAACAAAATGACGGCTGCTCCTAACTGATCAAGCTGGAAGATCACTGAGAATTTCTCTTCGAACCCGGCAGCAACAATGGCGGAATCGTACATTTTTCTGAAGAAGAGCCGGTCCACAAGGTTTTTCATGGTATCCCTGAAAATCATAAAGGTCAGGAACAGGGATGCGATTACCAGGAAATGAACCCACCGGTTCATGCTGAAAATGGTCAGGTTGACAAGGAACAGCACAAGGAAGTAGATCAGCATAATGACAGCCATTGTGAAAATGTACAGGATGGTTTTCCGGATGACCGCTTCAATATCCCAGATCCTGTAACGGAAAATAGCCGTTGCAAGGCATGTGATCATGATCATACTGCCTGTGGTGTTGGTCAGCTCGATCAGATAGAGAAGATGCCTTTCCTGCTCAATTTGCCAGAAATAGCCCGGGATAAAACTGAAAAATACCGGTGTCAGCAGGCCAAAGACCGAACCGATGATCACCAGTTTTAGCTGACGTCTGTAATGTGTTTCCCGGATTGAGATCATCTGATATACCGCGGTGGCAAATGCTGCCAATAGTGAGATACCCATCCATGTCACCGAAACATGGCGGGTTATTACGTACATCCAGATCGTGTCAGGGGAGGTTAAATAATTTCTCCACACTGTTGCAACGATATTGAGTATCCCGAATAATCCGCCCAACCCGTATGCAGTCAGCAGGAACACTTTCAATCTTTTAAATCCGGTTGCCTTTCTGGGAAACAGCAGATGAAAATGCATCAGGGCAGGCCCGAGCAATGTAAAGCTCAGTATAAAAGCAAGATTGGCGATGGAAGCGTATACTTCATCAATAAAAAGAAAACGGGTATTTTGTGCGATAGAATAAAGCTGAAGATAGATGAAAAAGACTCGTGCGGAAGGATCCCGCGGTTTCTTGTACAGGATGAAAATACTACCTGCCCAGATGAAGAGGAACAGGGAATACAGGATAAAATAGACCGCCGGGTATTGAGACCAATAGGAGGCTAAGCCGACCCGTAAACGCAGATCTTTTCCGTTTCTCTGAACCGTGTACAGGACGGAATCCCCTGCTTTATAATCTTCCAGAATGACCAGATGGTTGGCGCCCGGCACGCTGTCCGATCCGATCATGCGGATCACATCCCCGGGTTGCATACCGGCTTTCTGCGCCGGACTGTCAGGCTGTATCGCTGTTATTACACATCTTCCGTCAATACCCGCAGATCCGGCCCCGTCAATCGGCATCCTGAACCTGGCATAGATATAAAAGACGTTTACAACAAGCGATATCCCACAAAAAAGGTAGGCCCACCAGGGTATTCGTTTGATCCAGTTCATATGGATTATCAACGCTTTTTCAGGAATAAGTGGAGTGATTATAAAGCAAATCAGAGACACCTTCCTTCTAATGTCCCGAATGATAGTCGTAAAGGTATTTGAAAAATTGCCCTGTGGTATATATTTTTTGGTTCCGGTTCGTGAAATGGCGAAATGGTGAAAACTGTTTCGCCGTTCTTTTTATTCAGTCTTTAATACACCTGACCGACAATCCGGCCGTGTTATATTGACCATCGATAAACACACCGGCGGAATTATTTATTACACAGCGGTAATATACCGCAGTCGCATCCACGCGTGTTGAAGTCCACCAAACTTCTTTGGTGCCATTAAAATCAAATGATCCGTCACTGAACCGGTGGCCATGCGGAATCCCGGAAAAACCGCTGGCATTTAGTTCGCCATTATTCGGGCTGATCCAATAACGTGCGGCTTTCATTTTGCCCCCTGCGACCGGAGTGCCCCCCAGAAAAGTCGTCAGGACCAGCCACTCGCCAGTGCTGGGGATATGCCAGCCGGCAGGACAAATGCCGCGGCTGTCCTCAAGTGCATAAAAATTATAAAGAGATCCATAAATACCTGCATAGGCCGTGGAGTCATTGTCATAGTAACATCTTGCACCGGATGTCAACGAACTCCACTCCGTATTGTCCGAAATATTCTGGATTATTTCTCCGTTCCGGTAATGAGCGGTTTTCAGGTTTTCCATCATCCATTCCTGGGTTCCTATCCTGAGGGTATGATAGATGTTCCCATCGATATCCATTAGATTTCCGATATATCCAGGCCCCGAAGCGATCAATGGGATCCATGCCGAACCGGTAAAATAATAATATCCGGATTGACCATCGGTCTGAAACACCAGCAATCCCAAAGCCGGCGAACTGATTCCGGTCCGCTGTGACTGGGTCATCCTGGGGATGAGAATTCCTTTTTGTGTTGATTTAATATCGAGCATGGCAGAAGCATCAGGTGAAGAATTATCCGTAGTGATACTGACCTGGCAAAAGCCACCCTGACTTAAAATCCCCTGAATGAGTCCCACGCCCACAAGGACGGTAAAAATTGTTCTCATATACGAATCTTTATGTCTGTATTTCAAATAAATAGAACCCAACAAGATACTAAAAAAAAATGCCGGATGCAAGTTATTTCCTATCGAAAAGAACAATTGACGTTGCGCCTAATTTTTTGCTCTCCGGAACGTATCATTGTGCATATGATAATTTATCATATTGTGTATCAAATAAATATAATTTAGAAACAATATTAATAGACGGTGGGAGTTGTACTTTAGATATATTTAAACCTATCCATATGAAAAAGTTCATTGCCATATTGCTAATTCCTGTACTTTTTGCATGTGGGAGGGAAGCGAAGCAAAAAGCACAGGAGCTTCAGGCGAGCAACGACAGCCTGATCAGACAATCTGAACAGAAGGATGTTGCCATCAATGATTTTGCCACCACCGTAAACAGCATCCAAAGCATCCTTGACTCCATCAAAACGAAGGAAAAGCTCATTACTGAGAATACCTACCAGATGGGAGAAAGGAATACTACAGCCCGTGAACAGATTCGCAGGGATATAAACATCATCTATGCCGCATTACTGGAAGATAAGGCACGCTTGAACAGTTTATCAAAAAAACTGGCGGCTTCCGGACAAAAGGTAAAGGAATTCCAGGTGCTGGTTGACCGGTTACAGCAGGATATAACATCTAAAAATCAGGAACTTGAAACATTGCGGAGTGATCTGGAACGGATGAATTTTGCCATGGCTGCTGCACAGAAACAGATTGACACACTGAACCATACAGTGGCAGACCAGGGCCAGCAGATCCAGTCGCAATCAACGACCATTACCAATCAGACAACCGCTTTAAATACAGCCTATTATATTGTTGGCACGCGGGAGGAACTTAAATCTAAAGGCATCATCAAGGCAGGGAAAGTGGTTTCCGATTTCAACCGGTCGGCATTCAAGAAGGTGGATATCACTCAGACTAAGGAGATCCCGCTGGCAGATACCAAGGTGAAGATCCTGACCAATCATCCTGCGTCATCATTTGTATTGAACAAGGAGGGCAACAAGGCCAAATCGCTTGAAGTAACCGATTACCTTGCCTTCTGGAGCGCCACCAAGTACCTGGTGGTTGAAACCAACGAGCCGGTGAACAGGTAGGGATCTGGTTCTCGGAAATTTAAAGAGGGCGGCTCAGGTTTGAGACGCCCTCTTTTATCAGGAATTAAGCTATGAAAGAATCAGCGGACTTTGATGAATTTCTCCGTCAGATCTTCGGTGGCGGTATGGGTCCGGAGAACGTAGAACCCTTCCGGAAGGGTTGAAACATCAATGGCAATGGTTTCGGTGCCGGAAGAATGATGCTTTGCGAGGTTGTACAGCCGCACGCCCCGGAGGTCATATACGGAAATATCGACATCGGCGGAGGCACTCATGTCAAGCTTCACATTCAGGGTACTCTGCACCGGGTTGGGATAGAGCAGCATGCTGCTTTCGGCCATCATGCCGTCCTCGGCCACTTCGTCGTTGCGGCTGTATCCCTGTGTCCTGAAGGTGACCTGGTTGCCGTAAACTGTTCCGTAACTGTTCGTGGCATAGGCCCTGACATAATAAAACGTATTGTTTTTCAGTCCGTTCATATAGCTTGTAAACATGCCGGTCCCTCCTCCGTTCACCGTATGGCTGTTTGCCGTCGTGGGGTTTGGACTCGTGCTCCAGCAAACTCCGCGTGCTGTTACCGTTGAGCCCCCTGCTGCGGTTACATTCCCTCCGCTTATCGCGCTTTTCCGGGTAATATGGGTCACAGGAGAGGTTGTAACGGTTGGCAGAGCGTCCAGGGTAGTGAAGGTTTTCTGGTCGCCATAAGCAGTTCCCTCACAGTTGGTAGCATATGCCCTGACGTAGTACAGGGTGTTGGGAGTCAACCCGGTCATGTTGCTTACAAAGGTGCCGGTTCCACCCCCGTTTATCGTTTTGCTGTTGGCCGTGGTCGGATTGGCAGTAGTGCTCCAGCAGACACCGCGGGCCGTAACGGTCGCTCCGCCGTCGGCAGTTACATTCCCGCCGGATGTGGCCGTGGTATAGCTGATATTGGTCACATTGGCGGTGGTGACGGTTGGTGGGACGGCAGAAGTTAACGTGGTAAATGTCACTTGGCTTCCGTATGAAGTTCCCGCGCTGTTCGTGGCATAAGCACGCACATAATAGAGCGTATTCGCAGTGAGGCCGGTCAGGTTGCTTACAAACGTACCTGTTCCGCTGCCATCAGTCGTTTTACTGTTGGCTGTCGTGGGATTCGGGTTGGTGCTCCAGCAGACACCGCGGGCCGTAACGGTCGCTCCGCCGTCGGCAGTTACATTCCCGCCGGATGTGGCCGTGGTATAGCTGATATTGGTCACATTGGCGGTGGTGACGGTTGGTGGGACGGCAGAAGTTAACGTGGTAAATGTCACTTGGCTTCCGTATGAAGTTCCCGCGCTGTTCGTGGCATAAGCACGCACATAATAGAGCGTATTCGCAGTGAGGCCGGTCAGGTTGCTTACAAACGTACCTGTGCCGCTGCCATTGATCGTTTTGCTGTTGGCGGTTGTGGGATTCGGACTGGTGTTCCAGCAAACCCCGCGGGCGGTCACGGTTGCGCCGCCGTCGGCAGTGACATTCCCGCCGGATGTGGCCGTGGTTTGCGTGATGTTCGTCACCGGTGAAGTCGTGACGGTTGGAGGAACAGCAGAGGATAGAGTGGTAAATGTCACCTGGTTTCCGTAGGAAGTACCCACGCTGTTGGTTGCATAGGCACGTACATAATAGACCGTATTCGCAGTGAGGCCGGTCAGGTTGCTTACAAACGTACCTGTGCCGCTGCCATTGATCGTTTTGCTGTTGGCGGTTGTGGGATTCGGACTGGTGTTCCAGCAAACCCCGCGGGCGGTCACGGTTGCGCCGCCGTCGGCAGTGACATTTCCGCCGGAGGTAGCGGTGGTTTGGGTGATGTTTGTCACCGCTGCAGTGGTAACAGTAGGTACTGTCGGCGAGCTGCCGGAATATTCACAGATGCCGATATCGAAAGTTGATCCGGATGGACGGACCTGCCCGAAATAATCTGAAGTGATCCCTCGGTTGTCCGAGTAGCCTGCATTAATGAGCGGGGAAGTGGAACTGATGTGGTACGTGGTGTCGATAAACCCTGCCCCGCTTGAATTCGCGGCGGTGTAATTGTTCTGGACCGAAACGTTGTTCTGGGAGGCCAGCACGATGTAACTGCCGCTGGTACCCGGGTTAATGATCACATTGGATGCGATCAGGTTGTTGGCGGTCACGGTCGACATGAACTTGATCCCAGAGGTCCGCGGATCGAGAATATTGTTGAACAGGATGGAGATGGAGGATCCGGGGATTGCAGAGTTATCGTTCTGGTAGATCCCGTATTTGGGACCGGCAGTGTAATTGGTTCCCGCACCGACGATCACGTTGTTATAGATCTTATAATTACCCAGGCCGAGGGACTCGATGCCATCGCCTTTCCCCTTGTAGATGTAATTGTTGTACACATCGGCCCGGGTTCCACCGCCGATCAGGATCCCGGACATCTGGGATGAGGTGCCCGCCTGGCTGTCGTACATCACCAGGTTATTGTAGATCTTGCAATCATTGGATGCCGAGCCGACCTGGATGCCGTCCCAGCCGGTATATTTTACGGTATTGTTATAGATCCTGACCCCGTCGAGCAGCGAAGGGTAGATCAGGGTGTCGTGTCCGTTGCAGGTCAGGGTTTCACCTCCGTAGAAGCTGGAGCCGACATACATCCCCTCATAGGTCACATGGGTGATGACGCAGTCGTGGATTTTGGTATCATACTGGGTGAACTTCTCGCGTGTCTGGGTAAAACTGCAATCGGGGTCCGTTTTGGCGACGATACCCCTGCAACCGCAGCTGTCGAGTTTCAGATGATCCACCTCGATATTGGTCGACATCTCGTCGATGGCGCATCCGTCCCCGTTCGTTTTTTGCACATAAAAGCCGTAAGTAACCCCTGCGGTGCCGGTTCCCGTGAACCGGACATATTTGCAGTTGGCGATCTTGATGCCATAACTGGTGTTCTTGCCAAGCAGAACCGCACCCCCGGTGTTCATCATGAAGATGGGGTGGGCCGCGTTTCCGTTGAAATTGCGGACCTGGATATAAGACCTGGGCCCGGCCTGGAACAGCAGGGTATCTCCCGGCTGAAGGGTGTTGTACGGGGCGCTGCTCCCGTTTATGTAAGTCACGGAGGGTGCCACAATGATATGGGCGGCGAAAGCACCGGCCCCACCCGATAAGATCCACAGGGATGTCAGGAGGGAGGTGAAGAACCTGAGTTTTATCATAAATTGGTTGTTTTGCATGAACAAATAACAGTATAACAATACACGAATAAACATTAAAATATCTAGATAGTTGCTTGAAAAAACAATTTATATATAATCCAGATAAATGTTTTCACGGAATCGCCCGTCTGGATTGGATTTTCTTCGATTGTCAATTAGATATTTAGAGCCATTTTAAATAGAAAAATCAGGAAAAGCGGTACGGAAATAGGATAATATTCGTCTGTAATTTGTTATGTTTTTTTATTCCCATTTTCTGCCTATCTTCGCTAAACGAAACTCAGGGATATGAAACATGAAAATGGAATGCCGCTGATCGCGGTTGGAGAGAACCGGGTGACATTTATTCCCAGGATGATGAACCGTCACGGGCTGATCACGGGAGCCACAGGAACCGGAAAGACGGTCAGCCTGCAGGTATTGACGGAAGCCTTCAGTTCGATGGGTGTTCCCGTTTTCCTGGCGGATGTGAAAGGGGATCTTGCAGGGCTGTGCCAGCCTGGAGGCACAGCCCCAAAAGTGGTGGAAAACGTCGAAAAATTTAAACTTGCTGATTTTACAGCACAAGGATTCCCGGTCTGTTTCTGGGATATTTTTGGCGAAAAGGGACATCCCCTCCGGACTACCATCAGTGAAATGGGGCCGCTGCTTCTGAGCCGGCTGCTCAACCTGAATGACATCCAGTACGGGGTGCTGAACCTGGTGTTCAAAGTGGCGGATGACAACGGACTTTTACTACTTGACCTGCAGGATCTGAGGGCCATGCTGGATTTTGTCGGGAAGAACCGGGAGCAATTCACCACAACCTACGGGAATATTTCTACGGCCAGTATCGGGGCCATTCAGCGGGGCCTGATGATCCTTGAGGAGCAGGGGGCCGACCGGTTTTTCGGGGAACCTGCATTGAATATCCAGGACCTGATCCAGACTGACAGCAACGGCAAGGGGATCATCAACATCCTGGCTTCCGACAAGCTGATGCAGTCGCCGGCGTTATATTCCACCTTCCTGTTATGGCTTCTTTCCGAACTGTTCGAGGAGCTTCCAGAAACCGGGGATCCGGAAAAGCCGAAGCTGGTCTTTTTCTTTGATGAAGCGCATTTGCTTTTCGACGAGGCGACCCCCGTTCTTCTTGATAAGATCGAGCAGGTGGTCCGGTTGATCCGTTCCAAGGGGATCGGTGTCTTTTTTGTCACGCAGAATCCGCTGGATGTGCCCGAGGTTGTCCTGGGTCAGCTGGGGAACCGGATCCAGCATGCGCTTCGTGCCTATACCCCGAGGGACCAGAAGGCTGTGGCCGCCGCTGCCTCCACCTTCCGCCCGAATCCCAAACTGAATACCGAACAGGTGATCATGGAGTTGGGGGTCGGAGAAGCCCTGGTTTCGTTCCTGGATCCCAAAGGAATACCCGGGATCGTGGAGAGGGCATTCATCGTGCCGCCTCAGAGCCGGATCGGAACGATCACACCGGAAGAGCGTCAGCAGCAGATCCGAAGAGACCTGGTCTACGGTACCTATGAGCAGATGATCGACCGGGACTCGGCATTCGAAGTCCTTCAGCGCCGCATGCAGCAACAGCCTGCGCCGGTTCCGGACGAATCCCGGAGAACGCAGGCCGGGCCTGAGAACCCGATGTCGGACCTGTTGTCGAAGTTCGCAAAGACCGCAGGCACAACGGTTACCCGGACGATCAGTTCGGAGATCGGACGACAGCTTGTACGTGGACTGCTTGGCGGCATTTTCGGCAGCAGCCGTTCGAGACGGTAAAGAGAGATCAGTTGATCAGTTCTTTGAACGTATTGCCCTGGGACATATCCCCGGTGGTATATCCTTTTTTGAACCAATACATCCTTTGTTCCGAGGTGCCGTGCGTGAAGGCATCGGGAACAACATAACCCTGCGTCCGTTTCATTATGCGGTCGTCGCCTACTGCGCTCGCCGCGCTCAACGCTTCTTCAATGTCGCCGTCTTCCAGTACATTCTTGTATTTTTCGGCATAATGCGCCCAGATCCCGGCATAGAAATCGGCCTGCAGTTCGAGGGCCACCGACAACCGATTGGCTTCTTTTTCGGATACCTGCTGCATCATTTCTCGCACTTTGCCCGATACGCCCAACAGGTTTTGCACATGGTGGCCGACCTCATGAGAAAGAACATAGGCGAGAGCGAAGTCGCCCCCGGAGGCTCCGAACCGGTTTTGCAGTTCATCAAAAAAGCTGAGGTCGATATACACCTTCTGATCTCCGGGACAATAGAACGGGCCTGATGCGGAGCTGGCATACCCGCAAGCCGATTCTGTTGCATCCCGGAAAAGAACCAGAACAGGTTCTTCATAAGTTCGTCCGTTTTCAGAGAAGATCTTGTTCCAGACATCTTCGTTATCGGCCAGGACAACAGCAATGAACTGCGCCATCTGGTCTTCCGCAGGATCGGTCGGGATCGCGGTTTGTTCCGTAGCGCCGCCCTGATCCTGCAACACATTGATCAGCTGGGAACCGTCGCCCCCGCTTAGAAAATAGAAGATCACTGCCGCCACCAGCCCGAGGATCCCTCCTCCGAAGGCGATCTTCTTACCGCCGGACAACCCTCTGCGGTCTTCCACGTTACTGCTTTGCCTGCGTCCAATCCACTGCATATGATCTCTGTTTTATTCCAGTCCTTTGAGAAAGCTGGCGGCCCAGGAGTACACGTTATGGCGCAGAATCGTCTGACGCATCTGGCTCATCCGCAGCTGCTGTTCCTCTGCCGGCATATCGAGGGCGGTCTTGATGGCATCGGCCATCTCCTCGATGTCGTAAGGATTCACGATGAGGGCTCCGGCCAGTTCCTGAGCCGCCCCGGTAAACCTGCTCAGGATCAGCACTCCTTTGCGGTCGTTGCGGGAAGCAACGAATTCTTTGGCCACCAGGTTCATCCCGTCATGCAACGAGGTCACCAGGCATAAGGAGGCAGCCGAGTAATACGGTGCAATTTCCTGGTGGCTGTGGTGGCGGCTTAGAAACAGGATCGGTTTCCACCCCTGGGACTGGAACTTCCGGTTGATCCGTTCCGATTCCTGCTCCGTCGCCTGAACCAGGTCGGAATAGGATCTCAGGAACGTCCGGCTGGGCGCGCCGATCTGGACAAAGGTGAACATCCCTTGGTATGACGGATATTTTTCGAGGAACCGTTCGATCGCATGAAACCGTTCCAGGATCCCTTTGGTGTAATCGATGCGGTCGACCCCGACGCCCATGAGCGTAGCCGTTATTCCGCTATTCTTTAACAGCAGGGATGCGGTATCCGCAGTTTCTTCCTCCTGGTTGTAATCCTTCATGGTGAAACTGATGCTGATGGGGAACGGTTTGACCCGTGTCGTGTGGTTGCTGATGGTCACGGAAAAAGTTTCCCAGGCCACGCGGGCTTCCAGGGCCCGATTGACGGTAGAAAGAAAATTGTTGCAATGGTACTGCGTGTGAAAACCGATCAGGTCAGCACCCAGCATTCCTTTTAAAATTTCACGCTGCCATGGGCAGATCCCGAAGGATTCCGGGTTCGGCCATGGAATGTGCCAGAAAATGGAAACCCGGGCATCGGGTCTTGATTTTTTGATCATGGCCGGCAACAGTGAGAAATGGTAATCCTGTACCAGGATGAACGGCTGCTTTTCAAGCCGGATCTCCTCCAGGATGGTGTCGGCGAACTTTCGGTTCACCTCCCAGTAATATTTCCAGTCCTCGGTCCGGAACACAGGTCGCGTATGGGCCACATGACACAGGGGCCACAACCCTTCGTTGGAGAACCCGTAATAGTAATGTTCTTCTTCTTCCTGCGAGACCCAGATCCGGCGCAGGGTATATTTCGGATCATCGGGAGGAACTGTTATTTTATCATGTTCGTCAACAACCTGCCTGTCTGCGTCACCTGACCCGGATGCGACCCACAATCCGCCGCATGCTTCCAGGATGGGTTCCATCGCGGTGACCATGCCGCTTGCCGGAACGATATACCGGATGGATCTTCCTTCCTGGATGTGCATGTAGGGTTCGCGGTTGGAAACAACGATCAGGACCCGGTCTTTCAGGATCATCTTCGCCTCTGCGGCCAGCCTCGCCGGGGTCCAGATCGCTTCGCCGTGCGTTCTCAGCAAGACTTCCTCTTCAGCGGTGGCCCGGGCCTCCGTCATGGCTTCGGCGAGGTGGGCTGCTTCTGAATGTAATGAAGCAAGAAAGCGGTAAGGAAATTTATGTTTCGAGGGGTCGATCGTGCCGATCCTGGCCGATTTCATCCACGACACCAACTGATTCAGCGGCGTGAAGATCCCCCACCTGAGGATCAGGATCGTAATGATCGCAACCAGGACCGATTGGATGGACCAGCGGATGAGGTTCCTCAGCCAGATATCCCGGATGGCTTTCCCGGCAGAAGCTGCATCGGTACAGACCAGGATGACCCTGGATGCATTTCCGGATTCACCGACGGGGCTGATATATTGGAACAGGCGGGCATCGCCTTTGCTGATGAACGCTCCAATGACGGTATCGGAGGCGAATGCCTCCTGCAGGTTTTCCTTGCTGTGCAGAAGGTTTTGGCCGGTCCCGGAAGTGGCAAATAACAGACTGTCGGGCGTAAGGTACACGGCAATGCCGGTCAGTCGGTATTTCCTGGACAGGGTCTGAGCGTAATGTATAAGCCCGGTCGTATCGACGGTATCGGCTGGCCGGTTCAGCAAGGTGTCAAGGTCCTCGACGACCTGTGAAGACCGATCCATCAAGTCCTGCCTGATCCTTTCCCGTTCCCGGGATGATTGCAGGAACGTGTAACCGGTGGTCACGATCCCCATGGCCAGGATAATGGAAAAGACTAGTGTGAGGTTGATCTTCATAATTCGAAGTGGCTTGCCGGAAACGAATGGATATCATTGTGGCACGTTCGCTATGTTCAAAGATAAGAAAATTTTTTATCCTGTATATTCGTTGGACAAGTAAATGCGATCATGTAACTTTGAACATATTAAAATATCATCATGAAAAACAACCGGCATACATATCCCATGGGCATCATCGGGAATTGTTCATACATCGGGTATATAGATACGAGTGCCGATGTTAAATGGCTTTGCCTGCCGCGGTTCGACAGCAGTTTTATATTTGGTTCCCTGCTGGACGAACAGCACGGTGGGGGATTTTCGGTGCAACCTGCCGGTGGCCGTTACAAATCCTCACAGCATTATATCAAGAACACGAATATTCTGGTTACTGAATTTCAGTCGGCGGAGGGCCATTTCTCGGTCACGGATTTCGCCCCCCGGTTTTACCAGTACGACCGGTATTTCCGTCCGCTGATGCTGGTGAGAAAGATCAAGCTGATCTCCGGGAATCCGAGGGTGAGGGTGAAGTGTCGGCCGGTGGGCAATTACGGCCGGACGGTTCCTGAAACCGTACAAGGCAGCAATCACATACGGTACCTTAACCTCGATACCCAGGTACGGCTTTCCACCGATATTCCGCTCAATTATATTCTGGAGGAAAAGAGTTTCGTACTGACCGATACGCATTACCTGGTGTTTACATACGGGGTGCCACTTGAGGATTCGATACGCGGGACCGTTGAAAATTTCCTGGACCGGACCCGGTCATACTGGCAGAACTGGGTCAAGACGACCTCGATCCCGAACCTGTTCCAGGAGCAGATCATACGGTCGGCGTTAGTGCTTAAACTTCACCAGTTTGAAGATTCCGGAGGGATCATCGCGGCAGGTACGACGAGCTTGCCTGAAGCGGATGGTTCAGGAAGGAACTGGGATTACAGATACTGCTGGATGCGGGATACGTATTATACCCTGAACGGATTTAACAGTATCGGTCATTTCGAGGAGGTGGAGAAGTATTTCAATTACATATACAACATTATTGCGAGGACCGACGGGAGGATCAATCCTGTTTACACCATCACGGGCGAGAAAGTAGATCCTGTGACAGAGCTGGATCTCGGCGGTTACTCCGATAACCGCCCGGTCAGGATCGGAAACGACGCTGTAGCGCAGATACAGAACGATGTTTACGGACAGGTACTGATCAGCCTGTTGCCGTTGTTCGTGGATAAGCGGCTCGACTTTTACGATCCGCAGCGGATCCTTACCCTGGTGAAATGGCTTGTACAGCGGATTGAGACGACGCTGGACGAGCCGGATGCAGGGATCTGGGAATTTGGTCATCTGAGGCAGGTACACGGGTATACCATGTTGTTCCACTGGGCAGGCAGCCTTGCCGCCGGGAAGATCGCCGTGTTCCTGCGTGACGGAAAGCTCGGGAAAAAGGCCCAGGAGCTGTCAAAGCAGGCGGCCATCCGCATTGAACGATGTTATGATCCGAAGCGGAAGGTGTATACGCAGGGGATCGGAACGGACCAGCTGGATGCCAGCCAGCTTCAGCTGATCACCATGAACTACCTGGATCCGGCTTCGCCCCGTGCGAGGTTTCATTTAAAGGCATTGGAGGACGAACTGAAGACCCCGGACGGATTGTTTTACCGGTATAAACAGGATGAAAAGGGGACTCCTGAGACATCCTTCCTGGTGTGTGCATTCTGGTATGCTGAGGCCCTGGCCTGTACGGGGAGGCTTGATGAAGCCTGCGGGCTGATCGACAAGCTGCTTGCGTATTCGAACCACCTGGGCTTATACAGCGAAGACGCGGATTTTTCGGGGGGACAATGGGGCAACTTCCCTCAAACATACAGTCATGTGGGATTTATCAATGCCGTTTACCGGATCTCCATGAAGCTTGACAAACCGATCTTCTATTGATGTTCATGGATGTTTCTCTGAACATAGAACAGCTAAGTGAGGCCTATGCGAAAGCCCGGAACCGGATCCTGTTTCTGGACTATGACGGAACGCTGGTCCCGTTCAGGGATCGTCCCGAGAAATCGTTTCCGGGAAATGATACGCGGGCATTGCTTAAAAACCTGTCGTCCGACCCGAAGAACAGAGTGTATATCATCAGCGGAAGGACACGGGATTTTCTTGATTCCCGGTTCCGGGGCATTCATCTCGGCCTGATCGCCGAACATGGATTCATGGTTCGCGAGCCTGACGGGCAATGGATCGCCAGGGTCCATGCCGACACGGCCTGGAAGCGGGAGGCGGTGAATCGGTTGAGTCCGGTTAATGGCCGATTCCCCGGTTCGTTTATTGAAGAGAAGGAGTCGTCGGTCGTGTTTCACTTCAGGACTGCAGGGAAGAAAGCGGAGGAGGGGGCTGTGCCGCTCCTCAGGGACATTGTTTCCGGCTTGCAGATCTGTTTTCCGGGTCTGGAGCTGCTCGAAGGCAACAAGGTTATCGAGATCAAGCCGGGAAATTTCAATAAAGGGGACACTGCGGCTTTCATTCTGAGAAAAGGGAACTACGATTTTATTCTGGCTGCCGGGGATGATGTGACGGATGAACAGCTGTTCGCCGGACTTGGCGATACTGCTATTACGATAAAAATCGGATATTCAGACACATCCGCAAAATACCGAATCGCCAGCCGGGTTCGGTTTCTTGATTTTCTGAAGGGACTTTCCTAAGCGGGTTAACCCCATCCGACGAATGGGCGAAAATGTGTCATCCGCGCCCCATTTTCATATATAAAAAAGCTTATGTCTTACAGTCATAAATATATGTCAAAAACATAACAATCTGGCCATAATGAATATTTTTTACCATTCTTTCATTAACCTGTAAAATGCGCTGTATTAACAATTTTTAAGAAAATTTGCAAAAAATAATAAAGTTTTGGTAAAATAATATAAAAAACAGATAATCAGCACATAAAATATTGAAATTCATCTTAGTTCCCCTTCTTTTGATATTAACCGGTTATTAACATTACAAAAACATGTCAAATTGTTTGCAAATTCGACTATTCCTGAGTAAATTGCATCTCAATCTGATAAAACAAGCCAGATTGATCCGGGAAATAAAAGGAAATTATAATCCGGAACTGATTACAGATGAACCACATACTACTCAAAAACCAGTGGTTTTTAGTCTGCACTGTGATTGGTGTACTAGTTCTTATTTGGAGTAATACCGGATTCAGCCAGTTCATATCCTATCCTGTCATCGGTTCCGACCAGACCGTATGCCCGAATACCCTGCCCGATACCCTTAGACTCATCCTGCCTGCCCATGGGGGTGTTCCTCCGTATCGTTACCAGTGGCAGGTCAGCACCGACGGCTGATCGAGCTGGAGCAATATTCCGGGGGCCGACTCAACGGTTTATCGTCCGGGACTAACCGTCAGCACAACCTACTATATTCTGCGTGTGATCGATTCCGATGAACCGCAGGTGGTGACTTCCAGCAATATCGTCACGATCACTTTCAAGCCGGGATGCGAACTGGGATATAAAGGGGGGGGAGAAGTTGACGGGCCGATGGATCCTCCGGTAATTACACTTCTATCCCTTACGAACGTAATGTGCTTTGGCGAAGCAACCGGTGCTATTGATATCAGCATTTCATTTACGGATCCGATTGCATCAATCTTGTGGACTGCAAGTGGCGGTGGGATTGTTCCGGCCGGGCAGGAAGGTAACGAGGATCTGAATAACCTGGTTGCTGGAACATATACAATCTCTGTAACTGATATCCTTAGCGGTTTCGCAACGGCATCATTCACTATCACGCAGCCTGATATTCTATCTGCGCAATTGTCATTTGCCAACCCCAGCTGTAATGGAGCTAATGATGGAACAATCACAATCAGCAATCCCCAAGGAGGCTCAGGTAACTTTGAGTTCAGCATTGATGGCGGGATTAGCTGGCAGGCGAGTGGAATTTTTACAGGATTAGCGACGGGAATATATGATGTAAGAATCAGGGATGAAAGCTATCCAGTGTGTATCGTGATCTTAGATGGAAATCTCTTCCTCACTGCCGCGCCGGACAACACGGTCAGTGCGCCGTCTTCAACACCGACCTTGTGCATCAATACGGCACTGACGCCGATTACGCACACAACGACCGGAGCCACCGGCATCGGCGTACCTGTTGG
>DAIRDK010000014.1:0-24168 GCA_036796175.1 Bacteroidales bacterium
AAATCCTGCCTGTTGACCGGATCCGGGAAGCGGATGCCTACACCATCCGTAACGAGCCCATCGCCTACGTCGACCTGATGGAGCGGGCGGCAATGGCCTGTTACTACTGGCTTACCGATCATCTCTCGCACGATCGGGAGATCCATGTCGTAACCGGGACGGGCAACAACGGGGGCGATGGGTTCGCCATCGCCCGGTTGTTAAGGGCCAAGGAATACCAGGTGGAGGTGATCCTGACCGGAGAGGCGGAAAAGATGTCTCCATCGTGCAAGATCAATCACGACCGGTGGATTTCGATCCCAGGCTGCAGGATTCAGGATGGGAGTACATGGATTCCGGGAAAGGAGTGTGTGATCATCGATGCCCTTTTGGGAACCGGATTGTCAAAGCCGGTTGAAGGCGATGCGGCCGACCTGATCCGGAAGATCAACGGATCGGGCGCCATGGTTGTGTCCATCGACATGCCCTCCGGGCTGTTCTGTGACAAATCGGTGAAAGATGCCAAAGATCCGGCCATCGTCAAGGCGACCTATACGCTTACGTTTTCTCCACCCAAACTGGCTTTCATGTTCCCTGAAAATCACGTCTACACCGGGGAATGGATTTTGCTCGACATCGGGCTTTCCGAAGATTTTATTCAGCAGGCTGAAACGAAAAATTATTTCACGGATGGTTCCGACGTCGCCATGCTGATCCGGAAGCGTACCCGGTTCCAGCACAAAGGTCATTTCGGTCATGCCTTACTGATCTGTGGCGGCCGGGGTAAGATGGGGGCTGCCGTCCTGGCGGCCCGCGGGTGCCTGCGTTCGGGCGCCGGGCTTACGACGGTCAGGGTGCCCGAAAGCGGGATCCAGATCCTGCAGACCGCCGTCCCCGAGGCTATGATCGCCATTGATCCTGACCCGGACCGGTATACCTCGGTTCCCGATCTGGGATCGTATACTTCCATTGCCATCGGTCCCGGGATCGGAACCGAATCCCGCACCCAACATGCCCTGAAGGGATTGATCCAGGTGGCCCGCGTACCGCTGATCATCGATGCCGATGCCATCAACATATTGTCTGAAAACAAGACCTGGCTGAGTTTTATCCCCAAGGGTTCAATTTTCACTCCGCACCCGAAGGAATTCGAGAGGCTGGCGGGGAAAAGTTCCGATGATTTTGAGCGGAACCGGAAACAGCGGGAATTTTCATTCAAATATCAGTGTTACGTTGTACTGAAGGGGGCTCAGACAGCCATAACCACCCCCGGCGGAGAATGTTTCTTCAACAGCACAGGGAATCCGGGCATGGCTACCGGCGGAAGCGGGGATGTCCTCACCGGGATCATCGCCGGCCTATGCGCCCAAGGATATTCGCCCCTGGTTTCAGCCCTGACCGGTGTCTATATTCACGGCCTGGCCGGGGACCTTGCCCTGGCAGAAACAGGACCCGAAGCCATGATCGCGGGGGATATCATCAGTTATTTAGGTAAAGCATTTCTGAAGGTATATGGAGAACTTTGAAGAACAAGCGCTTGAAAAAATGGTGCTTGCACCGTATGTGCAAAAAAGCACCGCCCTGAGGGGAAAGTACAGGTATGTCGGGGGAAACCAGTTCAGGCATGCACTCAGTACTTTCGCCATTCTTCTCGATTACCATTATATGGATCCGGTCCTGCTGAAAGCATCCATAATCCATGACATTTTCGAGGATGTCAAATGTGTTTCACCTGATGAGATCATCAGCCTGGACCAGGACGGAAAGGCTGTGTATGACCTCGTCATGGAGGTGACCAGGAGAAAGGATGAATCAAAAGATGAATACCTGCGGAGGGTACTTGAATCCGGATCACAGCTGGCCAAAATCCTCAAATGCGCCGACCGGATCAGCAATTTGACCGACCTGCACACCGATACCTTTGACAAAGGATTTATCAAGAAATACATTGACGAAACGAAAAAGTGGGTATTGCCCATGGCTGAGGAAGTCAATCCGAACATGCATTATGAACTGAAGGACCTGATCAGGCGCCGTGAATCCGGGTTGCATTTCCACCGGACCATCTGGCCTCTTACCCGCACCGACTGATCAAATGGCTTCGGCCTCTTCCAGGATGTCCGCTTCAAGTTTCAGGTTATCGATAATGAAACTTTGCCGTTCCGGGGTGTTCTTCCCCATGTAGAAAGTCAGCACATCGTTGATGGAAGAGTCTTTGGCCAGAAGAACGGGATCGAGTCTCATTTTAGCGCCGATGAAGTGACGGAATTCATCGGGAGAGATCTCCCCGAGTCCTTTGAACCGGGTGATCTCAGGATTTGGGCCCAGTGCCTTGATGGCATTTACCCGTTCTTCATCCGAATAGCAGTAAATTGTTTTCTGTTTATTCCTGACCCTGAAGAGCGGAGTCTGGAGGATGTAGAGGTGGCCGTTACGGACCAGATCGGGGTAGAATTGCAGGAAGAAGGTCAGGAGCAGGAGCCGGATGTGGCTGCCGTCCACATCGGCATCCGTAGCGATGACAACGTAGTTGTATCTTAAGTTTTCCAGTCCTTCTTCGATGTTCAATGCGGCCTGGAGGAGGTTAAACTCTTCGTTCTCGTAAACCACCCGTTTGCTCAGTCCGAAGACATTCAGCGGTTTGCCTTTCAAGCTGAAAACAGCCTGGGTATTGACATCACGGGCTTTGGTGATCGAACCGCTGGCGGAATCTCCTTCCGTGATGAAAATCGTTGCTTCGCTGCCCCGTTCATCGTGATTATTGTAATGGATCCTGCAATCGCGAAGTTTTTTATTGTGCAGGCTGACCTTTTTCACGCTCTCCTTCGCGATCTTCTTGATGCTGGCCCATTCTTTGCGTTCCTTTTCGGACTGCAGGATCTTCCGCAACAGGGCCTCGGCGGTATCCGGATTCATATGGAGATAATTGTCCAGGTGTTTCTTGACAATATCCATAATGTAGTTCCGGATGGTCTGCCCTTCGGGTTCCATGAGCTGGGAACCTAGCTTGGTCTTGGTCTGGGATTCAAAAACCGGATCCTGGACCTTGATGCTCAGCGCGGCGATGAGGGATGCCTTGATATCGTTGGTATCGAAATCCTTCTTGTAGAACTCACGGATGGTTTTGACCAGCGCTTCCCGGAATGCAGCCTGGTGTGTTCCGCCCTGGGTGGTATGCTGGCCATTGACGAAGGAGTAATACTCTTCGCCGTACATTTCACAGTGGGTGAAAGCAAATTCAAAATCTCCTTCTTTCAGATGGATGATCGGGTACAAGACCGGCGTATCGATGTAGCTGTTCAGCAGGTCGAGCAAGCCGTTCTGGGAATAGAGTTTCTCCCCATTGAACAGGATGGTGAGGCCGGTGTTCAGGAATACGTAGTTCCTGAGCATTTTCCGGACATAGTCGGGGATGAAATGAAACGAACCGAACACCTCGTCGTCGGGAGTAAAGGTCACAACGGTTCCCTGCCGTTGGTCACAACCCTTTTCCTTTTCGTTTTTCAGAACCTCTCCGCGTTGAAATTCAACAACTTTTGTCCTGCCTTCCCGAATGGACTGGACTTTAAAATAGGACGAAAGGCCGTTCACCGCCTTAGCCCCCACCCCGTTCAATCCGACTGCCTTTTTAAAGACTTTCGAATCGTATTTTGCCCCCGTATTGATCTTTGAAACGCATTCGACGACTTTTCCCAGGGGCATCCCTCTGCCGTAATCACGCACGCAGACAACCTGCTCATTGATGGTTACTTCAATGGTTTTACCGTACCCCATCACGAACTCATCAACGGCGTTATCGATGATCTCTTTGATCAGCACATAGATCCCGTCATCCGGGGAGGATCCGTCACCCAGTTTGCCGATGTACATACCTGGACGCAACCGGATATGCTCTTTCCAGTCGAGGGATTTTATACTGGCATCGTTATAAACTTCGGGCTGTGCCATTATTCCTGATTAACGCGGTGCAAATGTAACGGAAAGAATTGTTCGAGAAAGTCCGGAAACTCTTTATTTATCAACCTTCCGGATTTTTTATAAACAATTCCCGGCCCAGGACGCGTTTCAGGAGGCGGATATCATCGCCGGTGACCAGGAAGTCCCGGAAATCAAGCTTTTCCTTGTATACAAACACAGTGACCTGGAACAAGGCGGTAATGGTATAGGAGAGACTGGAGGTAAGCCCGGCGCCTGTCATGCCCAGCCTGGGAACCAGGATGAACCCGAAGACCAGCGTAAGGACCAGCCCGATCCCGGAGGCGACCGTGTTGATCTGTGGCCGGCCGGTCCCGGAAAAATAAGGGCTGATCGCCACCGACAGGGAAAACATTACGATCCCTGCAGCCAGGGTCATCAGCACCAGTCTGACGTGTGAAAATTCGGCGCCGAAAATAAAAATGAATACCGAAGAGGGAAGGATGAGGAGAATGACCATTAACAACAGCGTCACCAGGAAACAGAGTTTGGCCAGCAAGAGGGTCAGGCGGGCCGCCGCAGTCCGGTCATCGCTGTTGGATATGCGTGTAAACTGCACCAGGGAGACGCTCCTGCTGATGATCCACAAACCCTCGGAGATCTGAACGCCGATGGAAAAGACACCCAGGGATGCCATCCCCGAATAGGCTTTGACAAAATAATAACTGAGCCGGTAGTTCAGCAACTGGAGGAAATTCCCGGTCTGGGCTGCGGCGCCATAAGACACCACCGATCGGAGCAACGGCTTGTCTATCAGTCCGTCCGAACGCCTGAATCCCGGCAGGATCAGCACCAGGCCCCAAATGAAGGCCACCAGGTAGGAAGCCATCAGCCCAAATACATAGACGCTGACCGTTCGCGTTCGGACCAGGCCATAGACTGCCCCGACAATCAATCCCAATACGATGAACTGGGCCACTGAGATGAGGTTACTCTCCCGGATCCTTTCCTGCCCGAGGAGTGCCATCGAGGTGACCGTGGACAGCGATTGGAGGAGCGAAAGGATGATCACGTGCACCAAAAAGCCCTGCGGGATCATATTAAAAAGATACAGGAGCAGCGACATCCCGACAGAGGTGATCAGCGCCCAGGCGCAGGATGGGATCAGCAGGCGGGCCAGCGGTACGCGGGGAATGAAATATACCAGCGATGCCCCTCCGAAAAAGCCGTGCACCATCTGGATTATGGTTGCAGCCAGCACAATAAGACTGATCACCCCCACTTTCTCCGCGCCAAGGAAATTGGTGTTGAGGATCACTACGGCCAGGGTCAGCAGGGCCGTAAGGAACCGGGTTATGACCGTGCCCGCGATTTTTTTAAACACGATTCCCGGCTATTGCGCTGTTGTATATATCCATAAGTTGTCCGGCAATGCGACCGGCAGTAAATTTCCCTTCGATTGTTCGCCTGACTGCAAACCGGTCAAACGTCCTGCAATGATCAAGCATTCGTTCCAGTCCATCCAAAAGAGCAGTCCCGTCCCCTGGCGGAATCAGCAGGCCATTCTCACGGGTGATCACTTCAGGGGCGATCCCCGTACCGGTCGCCAGAACGGGAGTCCCGCAGGCCAGGCTTTCCACGACAACCGTTCCGAATGTTTCAAACCGGCTGGAGAGAACGGTGAAATCGGCATTGCCGTATTCTGCCACCAGATCCTGGCCTTCCTTCAATCCTGCAAAGGCAACCTCCTCCTCCGTCAATCCAAGGCGGTCAGAATAGGCTTTCAGTTCATCCAGGTCAGGACCCTCCCCGACCAGTCGTACTCTAAAATCATTGCGTTTTCGCTTCATCCTGTTCACCGCTTCGAGCAGGCCCGAGATATTCTTCGCACGGTCATCAAAACAGGAAACATGAAGGATCGTTTTTTTCTCTCCGGGCATGTTGCCTTGACCTGGCATGAATCGTGTTTCGTCAATGACATTCGGGACAACCTGGTAGGCCGGGTGATGAAGCCCCTTGGCCATCATGGCCTCCATCAGTTTACCAGAAACCGGAAGAACAGCTGCCGCACGGGAGACGATGGCCTGCGTGAACCACTTCCTGGCCCGCCCCCTGAAGAAATCGTTTTCCGGGAAGTACCTCGACCAGTGTTCCGAGATGACAAACGGGATGCGGTATTTCCGGGAGAACAGGCAGCCCATAGCCCCTTCCCGGGTCAGGACATGCACATGGATCAGGTCCGGAGGTTCACTGCCGGTCATCGCGAACCCTTCCTGATGCGCCTTGTAAAATCTGAGCCATCGCCTGGCAGGACCATGGCCCGGCCGGTAGTAGACACGGATCACGCGCACTCCGTTTTCCGAAGCAGATTCCGCCTCCATCCGGTTCGGGCATTCCGGATCGGGATGCACATACACAACCGTTACGTCGCAGAAAGAGCTCAGGGCTTCGGCCTGGTAACGAATAAACAACCCGGGCATCGGGTCGTACCTGTGGGGATACCACCTGGGCAGGAACAGGATATGAGGCCTCACGGGGTTGTTCATGATTCAAATATCGAAATAATTCCGGATCACTTCCAGCGCGTTTCTTTTTCGGTCATCTCCAAGTCCTTTCACGACGCCAAACGGATAGCCCCGCTCCATTAATTCTTCATAATACAGCGTGAACAACCGTTCCCTCATGTGCGGATGTTCCCTTTGCGGATCCTCTTCCCAGGGGATATCTATATAACAAAGCAGGTACAGGTCGTAGGGACGCTCTTCGATCTGTTCCAGGATCCACGGGTGGCAGCGACCGTATTTCACCTCGCTCCAGATCTTTGTAACGATCAGTTCGGTATCGCAGAACAGGACCCGATCTGCACGACCGGCTGCCGAGTCTTCGCTCGCGAGCTGACCACGGGCAATGGCCAGGATATCCTCCTCCTTATAATGCCGGTTCAGCTGATCGATATAATCCCGGGCAAATTCGGGAACCCAGGGCGCCTGGAAATGCTCCGCCAACTGCCTGGTCAGGAGGGATTTTCCCGTGGATTCGGGTCCGGTCACGGCGATCCTGATTAACTTGTTCATGAATGAGATGCCTGCAGCAGTTTGTTGCGCCATTCCAGGAAGCCGAAAATAGCGATGATCGTGAAGACCAGGAACTGGAAGCTGCTGAAATAGAGTTTTTCGTAAGCGAACAAGGCTACCGAGATCGTGTCGCCGGCGATCCAGGCGATCCAGTTCTCAATCTTCTTCCGCGCCAGCAACCACATCCCAACGATGTAAACAGCTGTCGTAACCGCGTCCCATGTCGGGACTTCGCTGTTGGTCAGGGTGACCAGCAGAACACGAAGGACGACAAAAAAGACCAAGATCAGGCAGAGGTAACCAACGATATGTGATTTTTTAAGCCTGGTGATCTTTAGCGACTCGTCGTCCGGACCCTTCCTCACCCAGTTATACCAGCCGTATATGGTCATGACCGCATAAAAGACATTGATACCCGCATAGGCATACAATTTTGCAGAAAAGCATATATACACATATATTAATACATTTAAAATGCCGAAGGGATAAACGAGGATGTTCTCTTTCTTCATGAACCATACGCTAAGGAGTCCGCAGAGGACGGCGAAGAGTTCGAACCAGGTGGTGTGCGTGCCGAGGATCTGAATATCGAAGTTCATTGGTTGATTGACAGAAAGGGCGGAAAAGAATTGCCGGGCCGTAAAATTACGTAAAAAGAAAGGTTTAATTTTGTTGCATCTCAAGATACTCACTACGCACCCATGAACGAGCAGTTGCCATTGATGCTGATCCTGCTGATCCTGCTTCTCTTTTCAAAGGTTTTCGGGGAATTGTTCGAACGCATCGGGATTCCGGCACTCACCGGTGAAATCCTGGCCGGGCTGTTGCTTGGGCCCACGGTCCTCGGGCTGGTCACGGATTCCCACGAGATCAGGGCCATAGCCGACCTGGGGGTGCTGATGCTGATCGTGATGGCAGGGTTGGAGATCAGGGGCAGCGAAGTGCGCACCGCCCTCAAAGGCAAGAACATCTGGATTGTCGTTCTGTGTTTCCTGGTTCCGGGATCCGGAGGGTTCCTGGTTGGATATTTATTCGGGTTTGACATCTTGTTCAATATTTTCCTGGGATTCTGGATAGCTGTTGCAGCCCTTCCGGTAAGCATCCGGATCCTGATGGATCTGGGCAAACTTCACACGGATATCGGCCGGCTGATTATTTCCACGGCCATGATCAACGATATTCTTTCGTTACTGATCCTGGGCGTCATGCTGGATGTTCATGAGTACTCCGTATTTACCGCCGAATTCACCAACACTCTGCTGCTCAACCTCCTAAGGGTCGTTGCCTTTATGTCCATCCTGATGATTTTCTACAGGATCTTCCGCATCGCCCGGAACCGGGTGGGGATCATATCCCCAAAACTAAATCACTTCCTTAAACTGCTGAAAGGAAGGGAATCCCTGTTCGCGCTTTGCATGATCTTTGTCCTTGCTTTTTCCGGGCTTGCCCAGGTGATGGGCCTGCATTTCGTGATCGGTACTTTCTTCGGAGCCATCCTGATCCCCAGGGAGCTCTTCCCGGAAGAGGATTTCGATAAGGTCAAAAAGACCACCCAGGGAGTCACCATGGGATTCCTGGCCCCCATCTTTTTTGCGTATATCGGGGTTCTGATCGACGTCAAATCCCTGACGAACATCCTGTTCTTCGTATTCATCCTGATCACGGTCCTCACCGGAAAGACTCTGAGCGGGTACCTTGGCGGTCGGATCGCGGGCATGTCGCACATGAAGTCACTTACCCTGGGGATCGGATTGAATACAAAAGGGATCATGGAGCTGATCATCGCCAATATCGCTTTACAGCGCGGATTTATCGATATCAATGTATTTACCGTGCTGGTCATCATTGCCGTGATCACCACCATAGGCACGCCGTTCATGCTGAAGCGTGCATTCCGGCTGGTCGACAAAGCAGAATCCGTCTGAAAGTTTTCCTCATTTTTGAACAACCCCGCCTGCCTCTCTTTAAATCTATTTATTTTGCGGCCTGATACAGCCAGTCGATCCGGCTCTTAAACAGTTTCCAACATGTTTGGACTCGATTTTCTTTTTACCACCCTGTTATTGCTTTGCCTGCTTGCCGCTTTGGCCTTTGAGTTCATCAACGGGTTCCATGACACCGCAAATGCAGTGGCGTCAGTAATCTACACGCACTCCCTGAAACCGGTTACGGCCGTTGTCTGGGCCGGCATCTGGAATTTTATCGGGGTTTACATCGGCGGAATTGCCGTGGCCATCGGCATTATCAACCTCCTCCCCCTCGAAATGCTGGTGGATCAGAGCCTGGGGCACAGCATCGCCATGATCCTCGCCCTTATCCTGACGGCCGTAACCTGGAATCTCGTGACCTGGTATTTCGGCATCCCCTGCTCCAGCTCCCACACGCTGATCGGTTCGATTTTCGGCGTTGGCCTGGCCTTTACATTGCTGCCGGGAAATGCCGGTGTAGACCTTAATTGGTCCAAGGTCGCCGATGCGGGTCTATCATTGCTGATCTCACCGCTGATCGGCTTTTACCTCGCATTTCTTCTGATGATGCTGCTCAAGATGACAATCAGGAAAAAAGCCATATTTATGGAACCTCCGGATAAAAAAGCGCCTCCGCCCTGGATCCGGGCAATCCTGATCCTTACGAGCACCAGTGTGAGTTTTGCTCACGGCTCCAACGACGGGCAGAAGGGAGTCGGTCTTATCATGCTGATCCTCATTGGCTTTGCACCAACCTTTTTTACCCTGGACCGCCAACAGGACCCCCAGCATCTCATCCATTACGCAAAAGCAGTCAAATGGACGGTCGGCAAAATCGACTCCCGGAACCTGACCGATGAAGGGCTGGCCAGCTACGTGGTGGTAAGAAACAATATCGATTCCCTGTTGTCCAATCTCAGCCACTTCAAACGTTTCGACCAGCTTCCGCAAGGAACTCACCTGAAAGTAAGGAAAGAGATCCTTACGATTGCAAAAAAATCGGAGACCGTCATCAAGGATCTCTCCAAAATTCCGGGCAAACCGATCTCATCGGTCCAGGTACGGGTTCTCCGGGACAATATTAAAAGGATGAGGAACTACACAGAATATGCCCCAGAGTGGGTCATTCTGCTGGTTTCCGTGGCTCTGGGCCTGGGAACGATGGTGGGTTGGAAACGGATCGTAACCACCATCGGCGAGAAGATCGGCAAAACGAAAATGACCTATGCGCAGGGAGCCAGCGCCAACCTGGTGGCCGCCGGAACGATCGTCATGTCCTCATTCCTGGGGCTGCCCGTCAGTACAACCCATGTACTTTCCTCCGGCGTTGCCGGTACCATGATCGTGGGTAAAGGGAAAAAGAACCTGCAGAAAAAGACCGTCCGAAGCATCCTGATATCATGGGTAATTACACTTCCCGTTACGATCCTCCTGTCGGCACTCCTATTTTTATTGTTCCGGTTCATCTGGACATAAAGAAATCCTATCTTTGCGGCCATTTCAACACCGGACCTGATGGAAATCCTGCACTACCTCATTGATTTTGTGCTGCATATCGACAGACACCTTCAGGAGATTGTCACCAATTACCAAACGTGGACGTACCTGATTCTTTTCCTGATCATCTTCTGTGAAACCGGACTTGTCGTAACGCCATTTCTTCCGGGGGACTCCCTTCTCTTCGCAGCCGGAACCATCGCTGCCATGCCGGGGGAACCCCTGTCTATCTATCCTCTGATCCTTTTGCTTATTACAGCCGCATTCCTTGGGGATAACACCAATTATTTCATCGGCAAATTCCTCGGACATAAGGTTTATGAAAAAAACTACCGGCTGATCAAACGGGAGTACCTTGACAAGACCCATGTTTTTTATGAGAAGCATGGCCGTATCACCATCATCATAGCCCGGTTCATGCCCATCATCCGTACCTTCGCACCCTTCGTGGCCGGAGTAGGGACCATGCAGTACATTCGCTTTGTAACCTTCAGCATCCTTGGTAACATATTATGGGTCACGTTGTTTACGATTGCCGGATTCTTTTTCGGGAACATTCCCCTCGTCAAAAACAACTTTTCCATCGCCATCATCACAATCATCGTAATTTCGCTGTTGCCAATGATCATAACCTTTGGTAAAAAATATCTTGCCGGAAGAAAGGCAAGATCCCCGCGATGAAAACACAAAGTAATCTGAAAACCCAGCTGTCAAGGACCACATTCGGCGGATTGCTCGTTACCCTGGGAATCATCTTTGGCGACATTGGCACTTCCCCCTTGTATGTAATGAAAGCGATCGTTGCTGGAGCCGATGTCCTGACCGCCGATTTTATCCTGGGGGGGCTTTCCTGTATCTTCTGGACCCTCACCCTTCAGACCACGGTCAAATATATTGTTATCACCCTGCGTGCCGACAATAACGGGGAAGGAGGCATTTTCGCGCTGTTTGCCCTGATCCGAAAAAGGGCCAAATGGGCTTACCTGATCGCCATTATCGGAGGATGCACCCTGTTGGCGGACGGCGTCATCACCCCTTCGATCACGATCGTATCGGCGATCGAGGGGCTGAAGATCCTTAATCCCCGCGTCCCGGTGGTCCCGATCGTGCTCGTCATCATTACCGTCCTTTTCTTTATCCAGCAGTTTGGCACGAACGTAGTCGGCAAGTCCTTCGGCCCGATCATGTTTTTCTGGTTCCTGATGCTGGGCACGCTGGGCTTGTTTCAGGTACTTCAATTCCCGAATGTTCTTAAAGCTGTAAATCCTTATTATGCGTACCTCTTCCTGACCAGATTTCCACACGGTTTTCTCTTGCTTGGAGCCGTCTTTCTATGCACCACGGGAGCAGAGGCATTGTATTCCGACCTTGGCCATTGCGGCCGGAAGAATATCCGGATCACCTGGGGATATGTTAAAACAGCCCTGCTGCTGAACTACTTCGGACAAGGAGCCTGGATCCTCAACAATCCACAGAAGATAACCGAGTGGGTCAACCCGTTTTTCGCGATCATGCCCCATTGGTTCATCGTCATCGGGATCCTGGTCGCGACCACGGCCGCCATCATCGCCAGCCAGGCCCTGATCAGCGGGTCGTACACCCTCATCAGCGAGGCGATTTCACTGAACTTCTGGCCAAAGGTCAAAATTAACTATCCCACCGAATTAAAAGGCCAAATGTACATTTCAAGCATCAACTGGATCCTGTACTTTTCCTGTGTGTTTGTCATCCTGTTCTTCCAGAAGTCCTCAAATATGGAAGCGGCATACGGCCTGTCCATCACGATCACGATGCTGATGACTACGATCCTTCTCAGTATATACCTGCTTTACAGAAAATTTCCCGTCCCTTTGATCGTTTTGTTCCTTGTTGTATATCTGGCCATTGAAGGCTCTTTCCTGGTAGCCAACATGAACAAGTTCATTCACGGCGGCTGGTTTACGATCCTGATGGGCGGCGGGCTGTTCGGCGTTATGTATGTATGGTATAATGGCCGAAAGATCAAGAACAGCTTCATTGAATTTGTCAGGATCAGTTCCTACGAGGAAATAATCAAAGATCTGCATGCCGATGCGACCATTCCGAAGTACGCCACAAATCTCGTGTTTCTGACCAAAGCCAACAAGGTAACGGACATTGAGTCCAAGATCATCTATTCCCTGATCAATAAGCAGCCGAAAAGGGCCGACCTGTACTGGCTGCTTCATGTGGATATCCTGGATGATCCGCACGTATTGGAATACAAGGTAACCCAGATCATTAAGGACGTCATGATCAAGATCGACCTGCGGATCGGGTTCAAAGTCCAGCCCAGGGCGAACCTCTTTTTCCGGCAGATCATCGAAGAAATGGGCCGGAGCGACGAGATCGATCTGATCAGCCGGTACCAGTCCCTTCGGAAACACAATGTACTGAGTGATTTCCGGTTCGTGATCATCGACCGGGTTCAGACGTTCGACTTTGATTTCCCGCCCAAGGAACAGTTCATCATGGACCTTTACGATATATTCAAACGCTTCGGGATTACGGAAGTCAGGGCCCTGGGACTCGACACAAGCAATGTCATCATTGAGAAGGTGCCGCTTTACATCGACAAGGATGTACCCTTGATCCTGACAAGAAAAGAGCAGCACCGGGAAGATTAACTTTTCCGGGTTTGAAAGATGTAATTATATTTGTCCGACTTAACGTCCTCCCAGCGTAAGAATGAGCCGTCTTACACACAAAGGTCAGATCAACAGCGCATCGGCAGCAGGTGTCCTGGTCACCCTGGGGATTATTTTCGGGGATCTCGGGACCTCCCCGCTGTACGTCATGCGGGCTATTCTCGCAGGGGCCTCGACGATCTCCGAGTCCTTCATCGTTGGTGGTCTTTCGTGTATTTTCTGGACCCTGACCCTGCAAACCACAATCAAGTACATCATCATCACCATCCGGGCGGATAACAAAGGTGAAGGCGGGATTTTCGCCCTATTCGCGCTGATCCGACGCAAAGCAAAGTGGGCCTATGTATTCGCCATCATCGGAGGATGCACCCTCCTCTCGGACGGCATCATCACACCTGCCATTACCATCGTCTCGGCGGTGGAAGGGTTAAATATGGTCAGCGCAAGACTGCCTGTAGTTCCCATCGCACTGGTGATCATCACCGGGCTTTTCTTTATCCAGAAATTCGGGACGAGCGTTGTCGGCAAGTCTTTTGGCCCGATCATGTTCACCTGGTTTTTTATGCTGGGAACCCTGGGAATGATTCAAATCCTTTATTACCCGGGAATTCTGAAAGCAGTTAACCCTTATTATGCATATCATTTCCTGACCGCCTTCCCGCAGGGCTTCATGTTGCTCGGTGCCGTATTCCTTTGCACGACAGGGGCCGATGCCCTGTATTCGGACCTCGGTCACTGCGGGTTAAAGAATATCCGGGTTTCCTGGACATTTGTCAAGGCCTGCCTTCTGCTGAACTACTTTGGCCAGGGTGCCTGGATCCTGAATAATGCGACCCGCGTGAACGAATGGACCAACCCATTTTTCGCCCTGATGCCATCCTGGTTCCTGCTCCCCGGAATTTTTGTTGCGACAGTCGCAGCCATCATCGCCAGCCAGGCCATGATCACGGGATCCTTCACGCTCATCTCAGAAGCCATCTCCCTGAACTTCTGGCCAAAGATCAAGATCAACTACCCGACCAACATCAAAGGGCAGATGTACGTGTCAAGCATCAACTGGATCCTGTATTTCTGCTGCATGTTCGTTGTGCTGTTCTTCCAGAAGTCGTCCAACATGGAAGCCGCATACGGACTCACCATCAACATCACGATGCTGATGACCACGATCCTGTTGAGCACCTATATGTACCAGCGTAAGGTCCCGGTCCTGCTGATCGGGCTATTCTTATTGTCCTACCTGGCGATCGAACTCACATTCCTCACCGCCAACCTCGGCAAGTTCATTCATGGCGGATGGTTCACGTTCTTCGTCGGGAGCTTCCTGTTCGGCATTATGTTCATATGGTTCAGCGGCAGGAAAATAAAAAACAGTTTCATCGAGTTTGCCAAAATCGAATCCTACTACGACATCATCAAAGCCCTGCATGACGACAAATCCATTCCCAAGTACGCGACAAACCTGGTTTTCCTGACCAAAGCCAACAAGACCACCGATATCGAGACGAAGATCATCTATTCCATGCTGAACAAACAGCCCAAACGGGCTGATCTCTATTGGTTGCTGCATGTTGACATCCTGGATGACCCGCATGTGCTGGAATACAAGATCACGCATATGATCCCCAATATCCTGATCAAGGTGGATTTCAAGATCGGGTTCAAAGTTCAGCCCAGGATCAATCTGTTCTTCAGGCAGGTATTGGAAGAGATGAACCGGAATAACGAGATCGACCTGGTGAGCCGGTATGATTCTCTGCGACAGTTCAACGTGATGAGCGATTTCCGGTTTGTGGTCATTGACCGGATCCAGAACTACGATTTTGACTTCCCCCCGCGTGAGCAGTTCATCATGGACATGTACGCCATATTCAAACGGTTCGGCATCACGGAAGTGAGGGCCCTCGGACTGGATACCAGCAATGTCACGATCGAAACGGTTCCGCTATACATTGACAAGGACATCCCCATGCTGCTGACGAGGAACGAACCTCCCAGGTATATTTAATGGCCCCTCCGGGAGATGACGCGCATCGCGGCATCCACTAAATCCGGCGTATCGAGTTTATATTTTCGGAGAAGCTCTTCCGGTTTGCCACTTTCTCCAAACGTATCACGAACAGCTACCATTTCAACGGGGACAGGCAGTTTTCGGACAAGCAGCTGGGCGATGCTGTCGCCCAAACCGCCGTTCATCTGGTGTTCCTCGGCGGTTACTGCGCACCCGGTTTTTGCCACCGAGGTTAACACCGCGTGTTTGTCCAGTGGCTTGATGGTATGTATATCTATCACCTCGGCGCTGATCCCTTTCTCTTCGAGGATGCGGCAAGCCTCCAGGGCTTTCCATACCAGGTGTCCCGTTGCAAAGACGGACACATCACTTCCCTCGTTCAGGATAACCGCCTGCCCGATCACAAAGGGTTCCGTCGGATCGGTGAAGTTGGGCACTTTGGGCCGACCGAACCGGAGATACACAGGACCCTGGCAATTGGCGATGGCCAGCGTGGCTGCCTTGGTTTGGTTGAAGTCACACGGATTGATGACCGTCATGTTCGGGAGCATTTTCATCATCCCGATATCCTCCAGGGACTGATGGGTCGCACCGTCTTCGCCCAGTGTCACGCCGGCGTGTGAGGCACAGATCTTGACGTTTTTCCGGGCATAGGCGATGGACTGGCGGATCTGGTCAAACACACGGGCTGTCGAGAAATTGGCGAATGTCCCGGTGAACGGGATCTTCCCGCCGGTAGCGAGCCCGGCAGCAACCCCCATCATATTTGCTTCGGCAATGCCGACCTGGAAAAACCGGTCCGGAAATTCTTTTGCAAACGCATCCATCTTCAGGGATCCGGTCAGATCAGCGCACAGGGCAACCACATCGGGATGAGTTCGCCCAAGTATAAGCAGAGCCTCCCCAAATCCGCTCCGGGTATCTTTTGATCCAAGATTTGTGTACTCTTTCATTCTAATAGGGATAAAGCTTTACATTCGTCGTTTGTCCTCCTTCGACCCGGAACGCTTTTTCAACCGAGTAGGATGCCCGGTTCGAATATTTCGACCTGAAAACAACACGGTAATTCCCGGGTTGCAGGTAAAGTGTTTCCTGGTGCTGGGGTGTGTCCTTCAGATTATAAAGCCATACCAGGCTTTTCCCGTCTTCCAGATAGAGGCTTCCGTACCCGTTGGTGGAGGTTTCGATCACGGCGATCCCGGGAACAGGGATCTCAACGGTTGTGGTATGGCGTTCCGTAACCTCGATATCTTTAACCGTGATCCTTGGCAGGCAAAGGATATCGGCTTCGTATTTCCCGGTCAGGTATTTTTCCACCTGGTCGAACTGCTGTACGTTCAGGATCTCCGTTCTTCCCGCCTGGTGGATCAAGCATGGAAGGTATTTAAGGGTTGCATTCCCGCTGGCTTTAAAGGCCAGGTAACCCTGCGGGGCATCAATCCCGATCACGTTGTGCTTCCCCGAGGTGATCTTCACAGAGTCCTTTCGTACGGGAGGTATCGTGTGGACTACGATATCATAGGTGACCAGCGGGTCGATCTCAAGCGTATCGGGCAGTCCTTTGTTGTTAAGTGAATGGATGTAGTTGTAGCGGATCCTTCCGGTATTGTTGTCATAGAAGGTCATGTTGACGTTGGTCTCGGTCGGCTCCCCATAGGCGTCGAGCAGGTTGACCTGGACCGAAGTTGGATTCAGCGCCCGCCGGATAATGATGTTCAGCGCATTCCGGAATTCTTTTTCATTGGAAGCGTCAAAATAGGTCCCGACGCACTCGAACTGCTCCCGGAAATCTTTGCCGATGCCAACAATAAAAGGTTTCAGGATGATCCCCTGCTGCTGCAGGGTGATCGAGGCGGCGCATGGATCGCCGCCGCACTCCTCAATCCCATCGGTAATCAGAATGATGATATTACGGCAATGATCACATGCGGGAAAATCGTTTGCAGCCTGAAGAAGCGAGAACGCGATCGGGGTTGTTCCCTTGGGTCTGATCGTTTTCAGTACATGCTGGATCCGCGGAATATTGTCCTTGGCAAACGGAACCTCCAGCCTTGTATCGTCGCAGTCCTGGGGCGGGTATTGCTTCTGATGACCATACATCCGGAGGGCCACTTCGAGATCTTTAACGGTCTTCAGGCTGTCGAGCAGATCGGAGAACAGTCTGGTGGCAATATCAAACTTCGTCGAGTTCTGCCACATGCCGTACATGCTCTGCGACGCATCAAAAACAAACAGGATGCGGGTCAGGACCGGAGGTTTGGGAGGTGGCTTGGTTTGCTGCTGGCCGAATCCCGCATGACCGGAAACCAACAGCAGGATCACACACGCAGCCACTGCCAACATCCTCTTCCGGATCATAGAATGCTCTTTTCTTTCCAAACGTTTGAATGCAGGATATATTTCAGTTCACAGGTCACCGTTCACTTGTAATTAATAATCTCCAAGTGTCTCTTTAAGTTGGGCCAACGCCCTGGCGGTCAAGTCATCATTCGGCGGGGATCCGTGCCATTCGTGGTTATCGAGCATGAAATCCACTCCATATCCCATGTGGGTATGCATCAGGACGGCCACCGGTTTTCCGTGGCCGGATGCTTCTCTAGCCTGGTTCAGAATGCTGATCACTGAGCGCATCACATTCCCGTCGGCGATCAGGACAGTCCAGCCGAAGGCTTCGATCTTGGCCCGTAAATCGCCCAGGTCAATGACCCGTTCAATTGGTCCGTCGATCTGCTGGCCGTTGTAATCAACGATCGCGATCAGGTTATCGATTTGTTTTGCAGCGATGAACATCATCGCCTCCCAGTTCTGTCCCTCCTGTAATTCGCCGTCCCCGCGGAGGCACCAGACAAAATGAGGATCGTGATTGAGTTGTCTTGACAAAGCGGCACCTGAGGCAACGGAAAGTCCCTGTCCCAGTGACCCGGAGGCCATCCTGATTCCCGGCAGACCTTCCTGCGTAGAGGGATGCCCCTGCAATCGTGATCCCAGCTTCCTGAAGGTCGCCAGTTCCATCACCGGGAAATAGCCATACCGGGCCAGGACGCTGTACCATAACGGAGAAATGTGACCATTGGAAAGAAAGAACAGGTCCTCCCCGGACCCGTCCATGGTAAATTTTGCAGGAGAGGGTTTCATGATCTCAAAATACAGGGCAACCATGATCTCGGTGGCCCCGAGCGACCCGCCGGGGTGACCGGAAGCGGCACCATGAACCATCCGGATGATATCCCTCCGGACCTGGGAAGCGATATGGATCAATTCGTTTTCTGTAGGCATTGGCAATGAAGATCTGGTGATTTCGTTTCCATTGAAGATGGCCAAATTTAGCCGATTTCGACCTTTATACGGCCGACTGTTGATAAAATTGGATAAGATTAATACTGTATTTTTGCCCTTTCGACGAAACATGAATCAACTCAGGAACGCGATCATCCTTGTTACCTTATGGGGACTGATGGCCTTGCAGGGCCAGGCCGGGTTACCCTTTGCCCGCAACGATTCCGTCAGTCCGGCAGCAACCCGGTGGGCGGATTCCGTATACCAGTCGCTCGACACCAACCAGCGGATCGCCCAACTGCTGGTCATCCGGGCTTTTTCAACCAGGGATTCCATTTATACTGACAGTATCTCCCGGGTGGTGACCAGCCTTAACATAGGCGGGGTCTGTTTCTTTAAAGGCACACCCTACGCACAGGCACAACTGACCAACCGGTGGCAGGAACAAGTCAGGACGCCATTGCTGGTGGCGATCGATGCCGAATGGGGCATGGGCATGCGGCTCGACAGCGCATTTGATTTCCCTTACCAGATGACGCTTGGCGCTCTGCATGACGATTCGCTCATCTACCGGATGGCGACGCAGATTGCAGCCGATTGCAGGCGAATGGGAGTCAACATGAACCTGGCCCCGGTGGTGGACATCAATAACAACCCGGCAAACCCGGTGATCAATCTCAGGTCGTTCGGAGAGGATAAAACAACCGTTAGCCGAAAAGGCCTCCTGTACATGAAAGCCATGCAGGACCACGGCATTCTGTCGACCGCAAAGCATTTTCCCGGGCATGGGGACACGGATACCGATTCTCACCTGGCCCTGCCGCTGATCAGCCATGACTCAACCCGCCTCGATTCGGTCGAACTGGTTCCGTTCAACGCCCTGATCCGGGCCGGCGTGCGCGGCATGATGATCGCACATCTCTATATTCCAGCCTGGGAAACCATACCGGGCATTCCAAGCACACTGTCACATTCGGTTGTTACGCATCTCCTGAAGGAACGGCTCGGATTTAAGGGATTTGTGATCACAGATGCGCTGGACATGCAAGGCGTGACCAACTATTTCCCCCCGGGAGAAATCGAAGTGAAAGCCCTGCTCGCCGGAAATGATATCCTGCTCCTGCCGAAAGACGCCCACAAGGCGGTGCAAAGTCTCCGACAGGCAGCCGACAGCGGCCTGGTCTCCTGGGATACCATCGGGAACAAGTGCAAGGCGATCCTGAGACTCAAATATGAACTCGGGCTATTCCGTAGAACTCCCATCCGGCTGACCGGCCTCACGGCTGATCTGAACCCGAGATCCTCCTACCTGCTCAATGAGGAACTCTTCCGTAAATCGGCCACCATCGTAAAGAATGAGAATCGTATCCTGCCGCTGACACTCCTTGACCGGCGACGGATGGCCTGCATCTCTGTCGGCGATACGGCCGGAACACGCTTCCAGTCCAGGCTTTCGTGGTATTACCCATTCGATGATTTCGTTATCCCGCCTGATGCCGGCAAACCACTCCTGGACAGTATGATGCGGTTGATGGATCCCTATGATATCGTGCTCCTCGGAATCCATTATACCAACCTGTACCCGAAAGATCATTTCGGCATCAGCAACGACATGTTATCGTTCATCGATTCCCTGCCTTCCAGGAAACGAAGCGTGCTGGCCCTGTTCGGCAATCCATATATCCTTGGCATACTAAACGATCCCGGCCGGTTTGAAGCCATTGTTACCACTTACCAGGATCGTCCCGAAGCGGAAGAGACCGCGGCGGAAGTGATTGCCGGTGGTTCCGGCGCGATCGGGCTGTTGCCGGTATCGGCCGGAGGATTCGCCGCGGGCAAGGGCCTTGCCACGGACCCGACCCGCCTGGGATTTACCGAACCCGAGACCTTCGGGATCCATGATACGCTCCTGAACAAGGTTGACCGCATTGCCGAAGCAGGCATCCAGGCCGGTGCTTACCCGGGATGCCAGGTCCTCCTGGCCAAAGACGGGAAAGTGTTTTATTACAAATCATTCGGGCATCCGGATTACGGTGATTCGGTGAAGGTAAAGGACAACGATCTGTACGACCTGGCGTCGGTGACGAAGATGGCCTCAACCACCCTGGCTGTCATGAAGTTATACGATGAAGGGCGGATCAACCCGGACGAACCGGTCAGCACCTATCTTCCGTTGCTCCGCAATACGCCGAAAGGGATGCTGACGATCCGTGAGATCATGGCCCACCAGGCCGGGCTCCAACCCTGGATCCCGTTTTACAAGACGCTGTACGAAGCAGGGAGGACGGATTACAGGGATACCATCCTGGCCGCCATCCTTTCTTCAGAAACCGGGAAACGGGGCGAATACAAGTACAGCGACCTGGGCTTTATCCTTCTCCAGGCCATGATCGAACACCTGACCGGGGAAAGACTTGACGCCTACCTGAACGAGACCTTTTATCGTCCCCTCGGCCTGCCAACCATGGGATATCTGCCACTCGAGCGCTTCTCACCGGAACGGATCATGCCCACCGAAAATGACACCGTGTGGCGCCACAAACACCTTCGCGGAGAAGTGCATGACCCGGCGGCCGCCATGCTGGGCGGTGTGGCGGGGCACGCCGGACTCTTCTCCGATGCCTTCGACCTGGCGGTGATCCTCCAGATGTTGCTGAACTACGGGGAATATGGGGGAAAACAATACCTCATGCCATCGACGGTACGGGAATTCACGCGGGCCCAGTACCCGGAAACCGGCAACCGACGCGGACTGGGTTTTGACAAGCCCCCGGCAGAACCCATCGCTGACGGGCCCGCATGCAGATCGGCTTCTCCTGTGAGTTTCGGCCATTCCGGTTTTACCGGCACCTATGCATGGGCCGATCCGTCAAATGGACTAATCTATATATTTTTGTCCAATAGAGTGTGCCCGGATGCCGGCAACAACAGGCTGGCGCAGATGAATATCCGGACTGACTTGCACCAGGCGGTGTACGATATGCTGGAACAGGTTCAGGACAAATAGTTATTTTTGCAGTTGAAAGTGACAGAGTGACAGAGTGACAGAGTAACAGAGTAAAATCGACACCATGAATTCTATAGGAAAAGCAACAATATTATGGGTGCTGGCGGTGATCATCACCATGGCGGCGGCAGTTTACCAGAAAAGGACCGGCCCCACCTACCCGGTAAGGGTTGAACGGGATGTTGCAGGTAAAATGATGAAGTTCGACCTGATCCGGACTTACAATACAGGAACCCAGGCGGCGGTTAAGCTGATCGTTCCGGATACGGCTGTGAGTGGCGAAATCACCTTTCGCAGGTTTAAAAGCTACGACAAATGGACCACCGAAGTGATGCAGCGTTCCGGGGACACCCTGATCGGTTTGCTCCCGGGTTTGCCCGCGGCAGGAAAAGTGATGTACCAGGTCACGCTGAAACAGGGCGGAACTGCTGTTTTGCTGAATGATCATCCGGCGATCCTGCGTTACAAAGGGGCGGTGCCGGCGTATATCCTGATCCCTCACATCTTCTTCATGTTCTTTGCCATGCTTCTTTCAACCCGTGCCGGACTGGAAGCCCTCTTCAGGGGAAAGCAAACGTATGTCCTGGCCTGGATTACGCTGATCTTCCTCTTTATCGGAGGACTGATCCTCGGGCCGATCGTGCAGAAATTCGCGTTCGACGCTTATTGGACAGGCTGGCCTTTCGGCCACGACCTCACCGACAATAAATCCCTGGTGGCATTTATCTTCTGGGTTATCGCCCTGATCGTGGTCGCCCGGAACCGCCAGCGGAGGACCTGGACTATTGTGGCCGCCATCATCACGTTCATCGTGTTCCTGATCCCGCACAGCATGCTGGGTTCAGAGATCGACTATACCAAAGAGGCTCCGCCTTCCGGGGTAGCGAAGTAATGTGGGCTTTATAAATCAATCAGCATGTACGTAACCATTGGCCTGATCGCACTAACCGCAATCATCTCTATCGTGGGATTCAACCGGAGCGTAATATTCCGCCGCTGCCAGTTCAATGCCTATGATGTCAAGCATTCAGGCCAGTGGTACCGGTTCTTCACATACGGTTTCTTCCACGCCGGCTGGGTGCACCTGGTTGTCAATATGATCGTGCTCTGGTCATTCGGAACCCTGGTTGAAAAAGGATTCGTGTATTATTTCCGGACGCAATACGTGCTGTATTACCTCCTGCTCTATTTCGGGGCCCTGTTGCTGTCCATCCTGCCTGCCTACGGAAAGCACAGGAACGACGTCTTTTACAATGCCATCGGGGCGTCCGGCGCGGTTTCAGCCGTTGTATTTGCCAGCCTTCTCCTGGAACCCGACCAGGAGATCTTCCTCTTTTTTATCCCGATCGGCATCCCCGGCATATTATTCGGACTGGGATATCTGGCGTATGAATTCTTTATGAGTAAGCGGGGGAAGGATCACATCGGGCATGACGCTCACTTCTGGGGCGCCATCTTCGGGATCCTCTTCACCATTGCCTCCAAACCGCAGATCTTCATTTCATTCCTGAAGCAGCTTGGCCTGATGCAATAATTATTTTTCGATGCGGATGCGGTTGTCCACCACGACGACCTGATCGGCCGTTCCCAGCAGCGGGTTGAAATCAAGGTCGCGGATCTCAGGCGCAACTTGAAGAAGGGCCGAAAGCCGCAGCATAACGTCAGCGAAACGGTCTTCACTGACTCCCTTCTGCCCCCGGACCCCCTGTATGATTTTGTAGCTCTTCAGATGCCTGATCATATGCTGGGCCTCCTCTCTGGAAAGCGGCGACAATCCTGCTGAAACATCTTTCAATACTTCGATGAAGATCCCCCCCAGACCGCACAGGATCACATGTCCGAACTTCGGGTACCACGTTGCACCCACAAACAGTTCCGTACCGGACAGCATGGGCTGTATCAGGATCGCAGTCGTATCTTTGATCCGGATCATCCGTTCGAATTCCTTCGCCACAGCCTCGGCATCTGTCACATTCAGCACCACGCCGCCCACATCGGATTTATGCACCGGGCCGACGACTTTCATAACAACCGGGAACCCCAGTTTTTCCGAGGCTTTCTTTGCTTCCTCCAACGTCGTTACCGTGGCCTCGCCTGCACGGGGAATCCCGGCGGCATCCAATAAGCCTGCAGTACTGGCGGGGGGGAGGTAGCCGGTGGCGGCGGAATCGATGATCCTGCGGATGGCCGGTATGTCAACATCGGGCAGCCCGGGCGATGCAGGTGCAGGTTTCGGAGAATGGAAAACCCTTGCCAGGGCCTTGCCGAACACGACTTCGTCGGGGAAGTTGATACGGCCCCTCGCGATAAAATCCGATACTTCTTTACCGGCAGTCAGTACCGAAGGAAGGATCGGGAAAATGGGTTTGGGGGAAGTTTTCATTTTCTCATCCAGTACATCATACACATCACCGACGGAGGTCAAACCCGGTGTCCCGAAGATGACAGCCACCCCGTCGATCTGATCCAACTTCTGCGTTGTGTAATCCAGGATGGTTCCGAGTTGCTGCGCTGTGCCGGTAGCCAGGAAATCGATCGGGTTGGCCACTGATGACCCCGGGAACAGCTGTGCAAGAAGTTCTTTCGATGCCGTTGAATCGATATGGGGAACCGACAGGCCGCCATTGGAAAGCGCATCAGTAAGCATCACGGCCGGCCCGCCGGCATGAGTCACGATGGCCATGTTTTTGCCTTTCAGCTCCGGGTGCATGAAGATGCAGGCCACGCTGATCAGGTCTTCACGGCCATAGCACCGCACGATGCC
Source organism: Bacteroidales bacterium (assembly GCA_036796175.1). Classification (GTDB taxonomy): domain Bacteria; phylum Bacteroidota; class Bacteroidia; order Bacteroidales; family FEN-979; genus DAIRDK01. The sequence goes on from DAIRDK010000014.1 coordinate 24,154, forward strand.
GGCCTTCCGGAACAG
>DAIRDK010000015.1:0-23507 GCA_036796175.1 Bacteroidales bacterium
AATCAGGGTGGTGCCAGTCCATGATGGAGTAATAGAAGCAAAACTTCAACCCGTATGTTTTGCAGGCCGCTGAAAGGTCCTTCATGACATCCTTCCCGTACGGCGTGTTCATGATATCGAAGTCGGTCTGCCTTGTATCGAACATGCAGAATCCGTCGTGGTGTTTGCTGGTGATGACAATGTATTTCATTCCCGCGTTCTTCGCCATCCTCACCCATTCGTCGGCGTTGAACCTCACCGGGTTGAAATGCTTCGGGAACGTATCATAAACCTCCAGCGGGATCTCGGCGGACGTGCGGATCCACTCGCCATAGCCGGTTTTCCCGCTCCATTCACCGGCAGGAATGGCATACAGTCCCCAGTGGATGAACATCCCGAACCGTGCTTCACGCCACCACTCCATGCGGGTGTCTCGCTGGTCTTTGGTTTCAGATTGGGGGAATGCCGAATGGGTTGCCAGTGTAAGGGAAGATAATAAAACAATCGTCAGTTTTTTCATGGGAGGATATTTGGGGGGATAAAAGTAGAAAAACTCCGTTTCTTTTTCACGACGAAGACACGAAGGCACCATTATTTCACGATTTTAGATTTCACCATTTCGCCATTTGATATGGAACACGGATGACACGGATGCCGATTTCATCGGCAACACAGATTTTCACGGATAAATCGTAGATCGTAAATCGTCAATCCAGTCGTAAATCTAAAATCGTAAACCGAAAATTACCTGATCAGCGCGACAACACCTTTATTCGTCCGGGTTATTTTCGATTGATCTTCATAAAAGATCACCCAGACGTAGTTGCCTGCGGGGCAGTTTTCCCGGTTGAAACGGCCGTCCCAGCCTTCCAGGATATTGTCGGTGGAAAAGACCACCTCTCCCCACCGGTTGAATATCTGCATATTGAACTTCGTGATGTTTTCGGGCGGCAGGCCGATGATTCGGAACATGTCGTTGGTGCCGTCCCCGTTTGGCGTAAAGGCATTCGGAATATAGGGAATCACATATACCGTCACGCTGTCGGTGAACTCCTGTCCGTCGCACAACACGCACTTCGCCCAATAGGTCGTGGTGACGTCCGGCGTTACCGTCAGACTCTGCTGTGTGGAGAGGAGTTCTGTGCCTTTGTACCAGGAATACGTGATCTTTTCGCCGGGGACGATCGGTTCCAGGTTAAACGGGATGGAAGCGATCTGGAAACTGTCGATGGAGGTGGGCGTATATCTCCAGCCCTCCTGCTGTGCGGTCCATGAGGTCCCGTTTCGGCCGGGGACCGCGTAACCGATGTAGCCTGTCGGATTCTGAACCCCCAGGGTGGCCAGGTTGGAAAGCCAATCACAGGAAGGTTTGGATAAAATGTGGTTCTCGATCGTATTGGATCCGTAATTCAGGATCACCTGGAAGGTGACGGCTGAGTCAAGGCAGGAGTACATGGGGGTTTGACACCACATGACCACCAGTTTCTTCTGGGTCGAATCGCCGACGGTCAGGTAATAGATGTAAGGACTGCCTGCGATCAGGGGATTCAGGTCCTGGAACGGGGCCAGGATGCATGCTTTCGGGTTGTAGTCGGCCGCGTTCGGAACGGCGAATGCCTGCCTGGTCCCGGCGGCATTGACATTGGGAATGAAACTGATCCAGCCGTTGGCCCCGATGTAAAACTGGTTGTAGATGTCACCAAAGAAGGAGAACGGGAATCCGATCGGGAGCGGGCCCTCCACGCCGTCGTCGGAGATGGTCACCCCGTTGCCGATCAGGCCGTAAGTGGCGGTAAGGGTTACGGGCACGCCGGGATTGATGGTGTCGTCAGGGCCGGCGGAGAACTGGGAGAATGCAGGGAAAGACAGGAACAAAAAAACCATGCCCCATGCCCCATGCCCCATGCGAGATACCAGATACCGGATGCCAGATGCCAGATGCATATGCAAATATGCCAAATTAAGCGAAATAAATCTTATTTTTGCTGGACTTTGGCGATATTAACTAACGAATTTCCAACATATAAATTTCAATCTGTCATGAAAAAAGACACTGCACTATTCAGGATCATCAGGAAGGAATTGCATCGCCAGACCAGCGGCCTGGAACTCATCGCCTCTGAGAATTTTGTCAGCGACCAGGTATTGAAAGCCATGGGCTCCTGCCTCACCAACAAGTACGCCGAAGGCTATCCCGGCAAAAGATATTACGGCGGCTGCCAGCATGTTGACGAATCAGAACAACTGGCCATCGACCGGGCAAAGGCATTGTTCAATGCCGAATGGGCCAACGTTCAGCCCCATTCGGGAGCCCAGGCCAATATGGCGGTTCTGATGACCGTTCTGAAACCAGGCGACACCTTTATGGGCCTGGATCTGGCCCACGGCGGACACCTCTCCCACGGTTCCCCGGTAAATTCCTCCGGTATCCTTTATAAGCCGGTTGCTTACAGGGTGGAAGAGAGCACCGGAGTGATCAATTACGAAAAAATGGAACAGACGGCCCTTGAAGTCAGGCCGAAACTCCTGCTGGCAGGCGCATCAGCTTATTCACGCGACTGGGACTACAAGCGGATGCGTGAAATTGCCGATAAGGTCGGCGCCATCCTGATGGCCGACATCGCCCATCCTGCCGGGCTGATCGCCCGCGGGTTGCTGAACGATCCCCTACCGTATTGCCATGTCGTCACCACCACCACGCACAAAACCCTGCGCGGCCCGCGCGGAGGCATGATCCTGATCGGCAAGGATTTCCCGAACCCGTGGGGAATTACCACGCCGAAAGGCGAGATCAAGATGATGTCACAACTGCTCGATTCCGCGGTTTTCCCGGGCGTACAGGGCGGTCCGCTGGAACATGTCATCGCGGCCAAAGCCGTCGCTTTCTTCGAAGCCCTGTCAGACGAGTATATGGAGTACGTAATCCAGGTGAAGAAAAATGCCGCGGTCATGGCAAAAGCCTTTGTTGACAAGGGCTACCATGTGATTTCCGGCGGCACCGACAACCACCTGATGCTGATCGACCTCCGGAAGAAGTTTCCCGACATTACCGGGAAACAGGTGGAAAACACCCTGGTGAAGGCCGATATCACGGTGAACAAGAACATGGTCCCCTTCGACAGCCGTTCTCCCTTCCAGACTTCCGGTCTTCGTGTTGGTACGCCGGCGGTCACCACCCGCGGGTTGAAAGAAGAACACATGCCGGTCATTGTCGACCTGATCGATGAAGTGATCAGTGACATCGAGAATGAAGATAAACTGTTAACCGTCAGGAAGAAAGTTAACGAAATGATGGCGGACTTCCCGCTCTTCGCATGAAGACCCTCTACCTCTTCCGGCATGCCAAGTCATCGTGGGATGACTCACGTCTTGCTGACGAAGAGCGTCCATTAACCCCGAAAGGGATAAAAAACACGCTGGTTGTCGCAGAACACTTGCGAAACCAGGGGATCCGGCCGGAGCTCATGATCTCGAGCCACGCCGTCAGGGCTTATGAAACCGCTGTTCTTATAGCCAAGGTTCTCGGTTATCCAAAGGAGCAGATCCGCGTTGACCGGAAGATCTACGACGGCTACTTCGACCGGATCCTGGATATCATTTACGGTACGCCCAATGATATCGGTTCGCTCATGATCATCGGCCACAACCCGACTATCACCCAGCTGGCTAACCTCTTACTCGATCCGGGGATCCCCGAGATGAGGACATCGGCGGTTGTGGCGATCCGCTTCTATACCGGCCAGTGGGAAAGCCTGCCCATGAGCAAGGTGGAAAAGGAGTTCCATGTGTACCCAAAACTTCTGAAGCATGAAGAAGAAAAAGAACGACATCGAGCTTCTTAACCGCGAGATCAGTTGGCTGCATTTCAATGGCAGGGTCCTGCAGGAGGCCGCGGATACGAGGAATCCTTTGCTGGAGAGGCTGAAGTTCCTTGGCATCTTCTCGAACAACCGCGACGAATTCTTCCGCGTCCGCGTGGCAACCCTGAACCGGATGCTCAAGGTGGACACGACGCACTACGATACGCCCATTGATCCCAAGAAGGTGTTGAAGGAGATCGTCAGCATTGTTCAGACACAGGAAAAAGACTTCATACGGATCTACGAAGAGATCGTTCAGGAGCTGGCCAAGCACAACATCCATATCGTCAACGAAACCCAGCTGACCAAAGAGCAGGGAAAATTCGTCAGGAAGTATTTCCAGGAGAAAGTGCGAACCTCTCTGTTCCCGATGATGATCACCAGCATTCGGGACATCTCGTCGCTGGTGGATAAATCGATCTACCTGGCCGTCACACTCGGGAGATCAAAACATCCGGAAAAGATCGACTACGCGCTCATTGAACTGCCGACCCGGCAGGTCTCCCGGTTCCTGATCCTGCCGGAAGAGGGCAAGAGCAAATTCGTGATCCTGCTCGATGACGTGATCCGGTTCTGTCTGGATGAGATCTTTTCGGTGTTTGGCTATGACGAGTTTGCGGCGTATACGGTGAAAGTGACGCGCGATGCGGAACTCGATATCGACACCGACGTTTCAAAGAGTTTCCTCGAGATCATGTCGGAAAGCCTGAAACAGCGAAAGAAAGGGATTGCAGTAAGGTTTGTCTATGACGCATCGATCCCTTCCGATTTGCTTAAAATCATTTTAAAGAAGGTTGAGATCACAAGGGAAGATCCGATCCGGGGCGGCGGCAGGTATCACAACTTTAAGGATTTTATGGGTTTCCCGAATCTCGGACACCCTGAACTCGAATATGAGGCGATGCCGGCTTTGCCGCACAAAGACCTTCCCCCGAACCAGAGCATCCTCTCCATCATCCGCGTGAAAGACGTGATGCTCCACTACCCCTACCAGTCCTTCAGGTACATTATCGACCTCCTGCGGGAAGCCTCCATTGATCCGAAAGTGCGTTCGATCAAGATGACGATCTACCGCGCCGCGAAAAATTCGAACGTGATCAACGCCCTGATCAATGCAGCCAGGAACGGGAAATTCGTGTCCGTTTACATGGAACTCCAGGCCCGGTTCGACGAAGAAGCCAATATTTTCTGGACGGAACGGCTGCGGGAAGAAGGCGTGAAGGTCATTCACAGCATTCCCGGGTTCAAGGTCCATTGCAAGCTGTTGCTGATCCGCGGGAAAGAGGGGAGCAAGAACCTGCTTTACTCGATGATCAGCACCGGTAACTTCAACGAGGATACCGCGAGAGTGTATGCCGACGACTGCCTGTTGACCAGCGACCCCCAGATCTGTGCGGATGTGTATAATGCCTTCCACCAGATGGAGACAGCCTACAAGCCTTTTAAGTACAAATCGCTGGTGTTGTCCCCCTTCTCGATGCGGACATTTTTCATCCGCCTGATCAACCAGGAGATCCGCCATGCCAGAGAAGGAAAAGAGGCATGGATGATCATCAAACTCAATAATCTCGTGGACGAGGCCATCATCCGCAAACTGTACAAGGCCAGTCGCGAAGGGGTGCGGATCAAGCTCATCATCCGGGGCATCTGCGTGCTTGTACCTGGCGTGAAGGGACTCAGCGAGGAGATCGAGGGGATCAGTATCGTCGACCGGTTTTTGGAACATTCGCGGGTGCTTGTTTTCGCGAATGGCGGCGAGCCGCAATATTACATCACGTCAGCCGACTGGATGGTGCGGAACTTCGACAACCGCATAGAAGTGGCCTGCCCGGTGAAGGATCCTTCGATTTGCCGGGAGATCCAGTCGATGCTTGAACTGCAGCTTGCCGACAACGTGAAAGCCCGCATCCTTGGCCCGAAAGAGCCTAACCAATACCGGAACGGCGGGGACCGGAAGATCAGGTCTCAGGCTGAAACATACCGGCTTTTTCGCAACGCTCATCCACGCCAGTGACTGTCAGGTTCCGGTCACAGCAAAACGCTTCCCCCCGCTGGTGCTCAGTGCATGTATTGATGTTGCGATAAGCGATCCGCTGGATATTCAGCAGATGCTTCACGGATATATTGTCGGTGGTGAAATTCTTCCCCCCGCTTCCACAAGCTAACGTAAGCGAAGGGGTCAGCCCGTTGTACAGTCCGCCCAGGGCACCCTGTGATGAGGGGGTGTTGACGACGATCCGTCCGGCCTGAAGTGACTGGGCAAAGTAGTTGATCTTTTCCGGATCATTGGAAAAGATGCTGACGGTATGGCCCAGGCCGCCGTGCTGGTTTATTTTCCTGCACATGGCGATGCCCTCTTCGAAGCTTTCCACCTCGTAAAAAGCCAGGATCGGAGCCAGGATCTCCAGGGACAGAGGCCATTTCCAGCCAACCTGGCGGGTCTGCATCGGAGCGATCAACAGCAATGTGCCGGCCGGGACGCGAATGCCGGCCATATCGGCGATCACGGTTGCCGGTTTGCCGATCACCTCGGTCCGCATGGACCGCTGTGCCCGGTTGAACGCAACCTCCTCCAGCTTAAGCATTTCCTCAGGGGCGAGGAAATAGGCCCCTTTCCGTTGGAATTCGGCGGTCACCTCCCGGGCATTGTATTTTGACACCACCACAGCCTGCTCACTGGCACAGATGGTGCCGTTGTCGAACAGTTTGGACAGGAGGATCTGTTCAACCGCGAAAGGAACATCGGCACTTTTTCCGATATATACGGGAACATTGCCCGGCCCGACGCCAATGGCCGGGTTACCCGACTGATAGGCTGCCCTGACCAGGCTCACCGATCCGGTTGCCAGGACCAGGGCAGTCCTCTTATGGCTCATGAACGAAAGAACCTGTTCGCGGGTAGCCCGGGGTATCCACTGGATGCAATGTTCCGGTGCGCCCGCTTCAACAGCCGCCTCATAGCAGATACGCGCGGCTTCGATCGAGCACTTCCGGGCACCGCCATGCGGATAAAACAGGATGGGATTCCTGCTTTTCATCGCAATGAGGGCTTTGAACAGCACGGTCGACGTGGGATTTGTGATGGGAGTGACGGCAAAGACGGGACCCATCGGGCGTGCGATCTCCGTGATCCCTGCGACCGGATCTTCACTGATTATCCCCACCGTTTTCTGGTCCTTGATGTCGCGGTAAACGAAGCGGGTGGCCAGTATGTTTTTGATGACTTTGTCGTGCACGATCCCGATCCCGGTCTCCTCATGAGCCATCCGGGCCAGTTTCCAGCGGTTATTGAAACCTGTTTCGTATACCGCCCTGACGACTGCATCGATCGCTTCCTGGTCGAGCAGGTTAAAGGCACACGCTGCGTTCAGCGCTTTTTCCATGACCTCTTCGACGAACGGATCTTTGGGAATGGTCGTTGTCATATGCATGTAATTCAATATGAACAAAATTAGGCAGATTTTGAGAGAAACATCCGCAGGAACAATTAATTTTGTGGTTGAAATAGCCTGACGGCCGGGAATGCTGAAAAAGATCCTCAACATCCTTCTGAACAAATACCTGATCACGACGGTAGCCTTTGTGGTTTGGCTGATCTTTTTCGACAGCAACAACGTGATCATGCAGCAGGAGCTGAAGGCGAAACTCAACGAATTAAACCAGGAAAAGAAGTTCTACCTCGATGAGATCCGTCGCGATTCGATCCTCACCCGGCAGCTCCTCACCGATACCGCCGCCCTGGAGAAGTTTGCCCGGGAGAAGTACTTAATGAAAAAGGACGGGGAGGATATTTTCCTTGTGGTGGACACAACGGTGGAAAAAAAATAGGGTCTTGTTCACAAAGGATCGACGTCAACGATCACCCGGACCTGTGAGAACTCTTTTTTTGCCGCGAACTCGCCCAGCAGTGCCGTGATGCGTTGTTTCCTATCCGAGAGTTCTCCTCCGCGTTCGATCTTGATCAGGATTTGTTTGATATAGAAATTCATGACCCTGGATACCACTGGATATTCCGGGCCGAGCATGTGGCGGCCGAATTCGGGTCGCAGCAGGTCGGCAAGATACCTTGCCGCTTTGTTCAGGATGTCGGGTTCCCGGTGTTTCAGCTTCAATAGGACCAACCGGTAAAAGGGCGGGTATTTGAATTTGTACCTGTCACTCAACTGGCTGATATACATTGAGTTATAATCATTATTAACCACCTGCGTGATGACCGGATGCGACGGCTGCCAGGTCTGGATGATCACTGTGCCCTGCTTGTTCCTTCGCCCTGCGCGACCGCTGACCTGGGCCATCAGCTGAAAACTGCGCTCCTGGGAACGGAAATCGGGGTAGCTGAGCATATTGTCGGCATTCAGGATGCAGACCGTGCTGACGTGATCGAAGTCGAGTCCCTTGGTTACCATCTGGGTCCCGACCAGGAAATCGATCTGCCGCTCCTCAAAGCTGTTGATGATGCGCTGATGGGCGTTCCTGGAGCGGGTTGTATCCAGGTCCATCCGTGTAATGCGGGCGCCGGGAAACAGCCCCCGGAGATCTTCTTCCACACGTTCGGTACCGAATCCCTTCATCCGGAGTGATGTTCCTTTGCAGTCGGGACATACGGCCGGAACCTGCATGACATAACCGCAGTAATGGCAGCGGAGCTGGTTGATCTGTTTATGATAAACCAGGGTGACGTCGCAGTTCTTGCAGGCAGGCATCCAGTGGCAGGTGTCGCATTCGATCCGAAGCGAGAATCCGCGCCTGTTCTGGAAAAGGATAGCCTGTTCCCGGTTCTCCAGCGCTTGTTCCAGGTGCTGAAGCAGCACGGATGAGAAGTGCGATTTCATCTTTCCTTCCCGTAGTTCGTTCCGGATATCAACGACGACATTTGCAGGCATCTCCATTTCCCCATACCTTACGAATAGCTCGGCCAGTCCGTATTTCCCCTGTTTGGCGTTAAAATAGCTCTCGATCGAAGGGGTGGCAGATCCCAGCAAACAGTTGCCATGGCTCAAATGAGCCAGGTAGACGGCAGCATCCCGTGCATTGTACCGCGGAGCGGGATCCACCTGCTTGAATGAATAGTCGTGTTCCTCGTCGACGATGATCAGTCCCGGATCGGCCAGGGGAAGGAACAATGCCGATCTGGCCCCGAGGATCACGTCATAATGTCCTTCGAGTGAATGTTTCCACACTTCCGCCCGCTCCTGGTCGCTGAGCCTGGAGTGGTAGATCCCGATCCGGTTACCGAAATACTTCCTCAGTCGGGTGATGACTTGTGTGCTCAGGGCGATCTCCGGAAGGAGATAGATAGCCTGCCGGCCTCTGCCGATGGTTTCCCGGATCAGCTGGACATACATCTCGGTTTTCCCGCCGGATGTGACTCCGTGAAGAAGAACCACTTCCTTGTCGCGGAAGTGGTCGCGGATGACTTCCAGGGTGTTTTCCTGGGCCGTGGAAAAGGTGATGGAACGCGGCGCGCCGTCGAATTCCCGGTCAAACACCCGGTCGACCGGCCTGACGGCGACATCAAAGACCCCTTTCCTGACCAGGCCCTCCAGTGCAGCGGTCCCTTCGCCGGTTTCGCGAAGCAGGGCGGAGCGGCGGAGGCTGACCTTCCTGCCCGGCGAATAGTCCGAAAGCCTGACAAAAGCCATAAGGATCTCCAATTGCCTGCGGGCTTTTTTCTCGAGCGAATCAAACAGCTCACGCAGCCGGCCCTCATCGGAGTCATAGGGTTCTTTGAGCATGAGCCATTTTTCCGTGCGCGGTTTGATTTTGTCCGTCAGCTCTTCTTCGAGCAGGATCATGCCTTTCTCGTACATGGTCTTGACCACGGGGATGATCTTCTGCTGGTCGAGGATCCGGGCGGCTTCGGAAATGGTGATCGAGTCGTGGTAATGCAAGGCCTGGATCAGCAGGGCCTCCTTTTCGGCCAGATCGGTTCCCTCCTGCGTCCACTCCGGATCCAGGAGGATCCTGGTTTCACTGGCCAGTTTCAGGGCGGAGGGGAGCGCCGCATTCATGACCTCTCCGACATAGCACCTGTAGTAATCGGCCATCCATTCCCAGAACAGGAACTGGTGTTCGTGCACGACCGGGGCCGTGTCAAGCAGTGACATCACATACTTGGGAACCGCTCCCCGGGGTACCTCTTCGTGAACACGCCGGATCAGGGCCGTATAGATCTTCCTGCTCCCGAACTGGACAACGGCACGGATTCCCGGTTTCACCAGGTCGTTCATTTCATAGGGTACGCGATAGGTAAAGGTGCCGGCCACCGGGAGGGGCAGGATCACATCAACGAAGAGGGTCAATCGTTCCACAAGCGGAACAGTTAGATAGCCAGGATGCGCGAGATCTCCAGCAACTGGAAGAAAAATCCCTTCTTGCTCCGGATGGCATCCGGGAACGGAGTGAAGACGATCTGTTTGTTGACCAATCCGGCCATGACCCCGTGCTGTCCGTCGAGAAGGGCCTGGATAGAAGCATATCCGAGGATGGATGCAAGCATCCTGTCGTTGGCGGACGGTGAGCCGCCGCGCTGGATATGCCCCAGGACGGTCACCCGGGTATCGACATGCGGCAGCCGCTCCTTGACCTTTGCGGCTATTTCATAGGCACCGCCTTCGTCATCCCCTTCGGCGACGATCACGATCCCGGAAGTCTTGTTCTTGCCCATGTCGTATTTCAGCACCCGGGCCAGGTTATCAGGGTAGGTCTTGGTTTCCGGGACCAGGATGAACTCCGCTCCTGCCGCGATGCCGCTGAACAAGGCCAGATATCCCGAGTCGCGGCCCATCACTTCGATAAAAAACAGGCGGTCATGCGAGGTCGCCGTATCCCGGATCTTGTCGACCGCATCGAGAACCGTGTTGACCGCGGTATCGAATCCGATCGTATAATCGGTTCCGTAGAGGTCATTATCGATCGTGCCCGGCAGTCCGATCATGGGGAAATCGGAATACTCCGCAGCGAACTCGACTGCGCCGGTGAACGTCCCGTTCCCTCCGATGGCGACAACGGCGTCGATCTTATGTTTCAGCAGGTTTTCGTAGGCCAGGCGCCTGCCATCAACGGTCATGAATCGCTTGCTGCGGGCCGTTTTCAGGATCGTACCCCCGCGCTGGATGATATTGGAGACCGAACGGCTGTCGAGTTGTTCGATCTGTCCGTCGATCAGTCCTTCATAACCCCGGTAGATACCATACATTTCGAGCCCGCTTGATATGCCAGACCGCACAATGGCGCGGATCGCGGCATTCATTCCCGGAGAATCGCCTCCGGAGGTAAGGACTCCAACAGATTGTAATTTCGGCATGGATCACGTTTTTGGAACGTGATAAAAATACAAAAGATATCGCGGGCAGGAACGACTACTTATTAACAGCGGATTTAAACTCCCGGAGCGATCCGCGGAACAGGTCGTAACCATTGAACCGGCATTCGAGGGGTCCGTTGAATACCTTGAATTTTCTGATGGGCTTCAGCCCGATAAATTTCATGGCTTCCAGGTCGGCTGAAATGATCCATGCGCGGTATCCGCCATACAAGTGCTTCAGGGTATCTCCCAGGCTGCGGTAGAAAGCCACCGAATCATCGAGTTTCAGTCGTTCATCATAAGGGGGATTCGTGATGATCATGCCCTGGTCATAAGGCGGTTTGGTCTGGTGAAATCCGGCCTTCTGAAGGACGATCAGGCCCTCCATGCCGGAATACCGGAGATTCATGGTGGCGCCGTCGATCGCCCGGAGGGAGCTGTCGGCTCCGCTGATCCTGACTTCCGGACTGATGATCCGGGCATCGGCCTCCGACCGGACCTTGTCCCACAACCCGGCATCAAAATCCTTCCATTTCATCAGCCCGAAATCCTTCCTGAACTTGCCGGCCGGCGTCCGTGTCGCCAGCAAGGCAGCCTCGATCAGAATGGTCCCTGAGCCGCACATCGGGTCATAAAGAGGCATTGATGATTCCCACCCGGCCAGCCGCAGCAGGCCCGCAGCCAGGACCTCGCTGACCGGAGCATCCCCGGCCCGCCTGCGGTATCCTCTCTTATGCAACGTATTCCCCGAACTGTCAAGGGAAACGGTGCAGGTGTCGCCGCTGATGTGGATGCTGATCCGGAGGGTCGGATCCTCCAGGTTGACGGAGGGACGCGTTCCATGAACCTCCCGGATCCGGTCCACTACCGCGTCCTTGGAGCGCTGGGCGACGAACAGTGAATTGGTGAAGACGCTGTTGCTGATCACCGCGTCCACGGCGAGAGTACCCCCTGGATCAAGCCAGCGTTCCCAGGGCATCCGGACCAGGTTCTTATACAGGTCCTCCTGGGCCAGGATCACGAACTCGAGGACCGGAACCAGGATTCGTAACGCAGTAAAACAATTGTAGTTAACCCGGTACAGCAGTTCCTGATCGCCTCTGAATTCAACAGCCCGCGTCAGTACCCTCGTTTCAGCGGCACCAAGGGACTTCAGTTCCTGCTCCAAAACCGCCTCAAGGCCGGAAACGGTTTTGGCAACAAAGGTCCTTATGTTCTGATCTGATTCCAACCGGGTGCAAATATAGAGATAATAGGATTTGGATAATTTCCGTAAGTTTGGGCAATGCGGAAAGACTTACTGAACACGATCCTGGTTATGGTGGCAATGACCCTCCTGCCACGCCTTGTCAACGCCCAGGATTACCGTATAACAGGCACGGTCGTCGACTCGAAAACGCGTGAGCCGCTGGCATTCGTCAACATCGTGATCAACTCAGGCAACCTCGGGGGTACGACAGATATTGACGGGCGGTTCCGTCTCCGGTCGAACCAGCGTATCCGGACCCTTAAACTTTCCTACGTGGGTTATGAACCTCAGGTTGTCACCATCGGACAGAAGACCGAAAACCTGGTCATCCCGATGGTACAAAAAGAGATCGAACTGTCCGAAGTGGAGATCCTGCCCGGTGAAAATCCTGCTCACCGGATCATTCGGAACGCGATTGATAACCGGGACCTCAACGACCCGGAGAAGCTGGAGTCATTTTCCTATACTTCGTATGATAAGACGATCTTTTCTGTGGATGCGGATACCAGCCTGGGCAGCCCGTTTACCGACAGTACGGCGATGAAGGAGCTCTCAGGGGTGAGTCTCTCACTTGAACGGCCCAGCGACTCCCTCCTGAGCGACAGTGCTTTCCGGGATTCGGCAGATCGCTTCATCCGGAAGCTGATCAGCCAGCAGTATCTCTTCCTGATGGAGAATGTCACCAACCGCAAGTTCATGGCCCCGGACAAGAATTACAACCAGGTGATCGCCACCCGAATGTCGGGATTCAAAGATCCGATCTTCGTTTTCCTGACGACCCAGATCCAGTCTTTCTCCTTTTATAAGCCTTATATCACCATCTTTCAAACATCTTACGTCAATCCCATCGGGACAGGCAGCCTGTCGAAATATTTTTTCAAGATCGAGGACACCACCTATTCCGGGAAAGACACCGTGTTCATCATTTCGTTCCGGCCGAAGAAGGGGACCAATTTCCTCGGACTCAAAGGGGTGATCTCGATAAATACCTTCAAATGGGCCATCCAGAATGTCATTGCCGAGCCATCGGATGAATCGGGGGGCATCTCGATCAAAATCCAGCAGATGTATGAGCTGATCGACGGCACCTGGTGGTTCCCGGTCCAGCTGAATACCGATGTCTCGTTCGCCAACCTGCAGATCGGGAAATACAAAGCGGTCGGCAGTGGACGGTATTACATCCGGGATATCGTGCTGAACCCGGACCTGGTGAGGAAAGAGTTCAACCACCTGGATGTGGAGGTGGATGCTGCGGCCACCGAGCGGAGCCCGGAATTCTGGGATCAGTATCGTGTCGACAGCCTGACCCGGCGCGATAAGCGAACCTATGAAGTGATCGACAGCCTGGGGCAGGCGAACAATTTCGACAAGCTTGCCAAGACTGCGCAAACCCTGATGTCAGGGAGAATTCCCTGGGGGCCGATCGCATTCGATATTGACAAATTCCTCGGGTATAATACGTATGAAGGGTTTATTGCGGGTGTTGGCATTCATACGAACGAACGGCTTTCGCCGCGCTTCCGGATCGGAGGTTATTACCAGTTCGCGTTCGCCGTGCTGGAAAGCAAATACGGCGGGGATGCCAGCTTCCTGATCAACCGCCGGAACGATGTCACGATCAGCGCCAACTATTTCCATGACCGGGTGGAATCGGGGGGCGTGAAATTCTTTGACGACCAGGAATCGCTGCTGGACGGCAATTACCGGCAGCTGCTCCTGAGGCTCCTGGACAAGACCCAATCCACCGGGCTGTCGTTCACCTTCAGGACCCGGAAGTTCCTGCTGGTCAATGCCACCTTCAACTGGTCACACAAGCTGACGAACAATGCGGCCCTGGCCACCTATAACGGGAACGCCGTGATCCTGGATGATGATTTCGTGTTCACCGAAGCAGGGCTCGGGATCAAATGGGCCTACGGGGAGAAGTTCATCCAGACCACGGAGACGAAGGTCTCCCTGGGCACCCGGTATCCCGTGGTATGGGTTCAATATACACGCGGGATCAAGGGCTTTCTCGGGGGGGAGTTCAATTACGACCGGTTTGATCTCAAACTGAGGAAAACCTTCCGCATCAAGTTCCTCGGGAAAAGCACCATTCAACTGAATGCCGGTTATGTCGATCAACCGATCCCGGCTTGTAACCTGTACAACGGCAACGGCAGTTACCGGATCGTGTCCTTTTACACCCAGCCCAGTTTCGGGACCATGCGAATGAACGAATTTCTCAGCAACGGTTATGCCTCCCTATACCTGTACCACGATTTCGAAGACCTCATCATCAAGGGACGAAAATGGTTCCACCCGGAGTTTGCAATTGCCCAGAACATCGGGTTTGGATTCCTCGATCACCCGGAAAAGTATGCATATTTTCGCGAAGGGGGACCCAAAGAGATGAACCTGGGCTACTATGAATCGGGTGCGTTGATCAACAACATCGTTAAGATCAGCCTGCTTGAGATCGGAGCAGGGGTTTTTTACCGCTGGGGGCCGTATACACTGCCCAAAACGGCGGATAATTTCACATATAAAGTCAGTGTCATCATTCCAATCACTAATAATTAACATTATGCTGAAAGAATTGTATCAAAAACACCAGCTGTTCTTCCTGATCCTGGGAGTGTTAGTGGTGGGATTCCTGATCTGGTACTTCTCTCCCATCGTGATCTGTGTCCTGATAGCGGGAGTTGTCATGATCATTGGTCAGCCGCTCGTTGAGCGTCTCAACCGGATCCGCTTCGGCAAATTCAACATGCCGAACGGCCTGAGCGTAGCTCTGACGCTCGCGCTGATCGTACTCGTCTTCCTGGGCATCCTGGCTTTTATCATCCCTCTGGTGGTGAAGGAGATCAACATGCTCACCTCGATCAATCCTGATCAGTTCGTTTCCTATTTTCAGCAGGAGATCGACCAGTTGCAGGCCTTCCTGGTGAAATACGGGATCATGGCCCAGGATGAGACCATTGCCGGGTACCTGAAAAACAGCCTGCTGAAGGTCATGAATGTGGACCTGGTATCCAATTTGCTGAACAATATTTTCACCGTGGCAGGGAATATGTTCTTCTATTTTTTCACCACGCTGTTCCTGGCCTTCTTTTTCCTGCTCGACCGCGGCATGCTGAAAAACTTTATCCTGGTCCTGTTCCCCGTCAAGTACGAGGAGAAAGCAATAAACATTCTTTCTTCCAGTAAAAAATTGCTGTCGAGGTATTTCATCGGGTTGATCGCAGAAATGATCTCCCTCTCCCTGCTTGTTTCGTTCGGACTGCTGATCATTGGCGTAGGAGGTGCATTCCCGATCGGGTTCTTCGCCGGGATCATGAACATCGTTCCTTATATCGGGTACGCGATTGCAACGGTTCTCGGGATCATCCTGGGTGTAACCGGGGTGATCAGCACAGGGGCTTATGCCGCTATCGCTCCAATCGCGATCAAGGTCCTGGTCGTATTCGTGGTGGCCAATATGATAGATAACAGTATTTTCCAGCCTTTTTTCTTCGGAAAAAGCGTAAAGGCGAGTCCCGTGGAGATCTTCCTGGTGATCATCGCAGCCGGTTTCATCGGCGGTGTGATCGGGATGATCGTGGCTGTGCCCGCCTATACCTTCATTCGTATCGTCGCCCGGGAATTCTTCAGTGAATTCAGGGTAGTCCGAAAATTAACCGATAACATTTAATGATAGAGATATGTCAAACAATGTAACCAATATTCTGCTGGCGGCGGTGACCGGGTTCGCCGCCGGCATCGCCCTCGGGATCCTGTTCGCTCCCGACAAAGGTTCCGAAACACGGAAAAGGGTCCGTAAAACAGTTGATGATCTCACCGACCGGATCGGGGAAACCATGGAAGAACAGTTCGGGCACTTCCGGGAAACGGCATCCGGCAAGTCCGAACAGGAAGATGCCGGAAAGGCCGCTCAATAACCGATAGAAAATATGGAAACGCCAACATTTTCAGGAAGTGTAAACCAGCTTTCGGATCATTTGAAAGAGTATGTCGATCTCAGGGTCGACCTCGTGAAGCTGATCCTGGTCGAGAAGCTGTCGCGCCTGACCAGCCTGTTGCTTTTATTTGCATTTGTGCTGATCCTGGTCCTGTTCGCAGGGGTCTTTGTCGGACTTGCTTTCGTCCTCTGGTATGGCCGGTACGTTGGCCCGATGTGGGTCGGGTCTCTGATCGTCGTGGGCGTGCTGGTAGTAAAAGGGATCCTGCTGTACCTGTTCCGGAAACGGTTCCTGCTGAATCCCGTCATCAGGCAGTTGTCAAAAATCATCATGGAGGACCCGTCGAATGAATGAACGGAATCACATCAGGAACATGCGTGATCTCCAGGCTGAAACGGCCAGGATCCGAAAGACGATCGACGGCAAGGAACGGGAACTCTCAGGCGATGTAAGGCAAGTCATTGAATCCATCACGCCCGCCCGGATCATTACCGGCATTGCCGGAAAACTCGTGGCCAGTGCGCCTGCTATATATACGGCCTGGTCTTTCTTTCGAACGATCTTCGGCAGGAAGAAATGACATCGGGATGATCGCCGGACGGGTTGTCAATTTCTCACTGATCGCAGGTTCCTACCTGCTGTCACGGGTGGTCCGGAAACCGGTCCATTGGGGCAAGCCGTCGGCGGTATCACTCGAACCCGTTAACCGGTGCAACCTGCACTGCCCGGAGTGTCCGACAGGTAATCGTGAGATAACAAGGCCACAGGGAACGATGACCCTGAACCGGTTCAGGGATATCCTTGAACAGCTTGGACCTGAACTGGCCTGGGTGACGCTCTATTTCCAGGGGGAACCTTACCTGAATCCCGGATTCCTTGAAATGGTCCGGGTTGCAAAGGCCCGAAACCTTCATGTAATCACCTCCACGAACGGGCATTTCCTGTCGACCGAAACCGCCCTTGAAACGGTCCGTTCCGGGCTCGACCGACTGATCGTCTCCCTTGACGGCGCCACACAGGAAAGCTACTCCGCCTACCGGGCCGGGGGGAGCCTTGAACGAGTCGTCGCCGGCCTGGCACACCTTGCCGAGGCCAAACAGGTACTGGGTTCCAAAACGCCCAGGGTGATCGTTCAGTGTCTGCTGCTGAGTACAAATATCCATGAACAAAGGCAGATCAGGCAGATCGCGAAAGAGGTCAAAGCAGACCAGGTTGAGTTCAAAACAGCCCAGTTCTATGACTTTGAAAACGGAAACCCGTTGATGCCGGAGGAGACGTATTCACGATACAAAAAGTCCACGAATCCACGAATCCACGAATCCACGAATCAACCATCCTTGCCACCTTGTCACCCTGTCACCCTGTCACCAAAATATGTCGTAAAAAACAAGCTCCGTAACAGTTGCTTCCGCATGTGGAGTTCCTGTGTAGTGACTTGGGACGGACTGGTTGTACCGTGCTGTTTCGACAAGGATGCGGCGTATGTGATGGGGGACTTGAACCAACAGCCCTTTAATGAGATCTGGAAGGGGGAAAAATACAGAGACTTTCGGAATAAAATCCTGAAGAACAGAAAATCTAATGACATTTGTCGTAATTGCACTCAAAAATATTAACCACCTATGTTGCTGGAAGCTTGTGTAAATTCCGCCATATCCGCCATCGAAGCCCAGCGGGGCGGGGCCGACCGCGTCGAGTTGTGTGAGAATATGACCGACGGAGGCTGTACCCCAAGCGCAGGTACGATCGGCCATGCGGTGACGAACCTGTTTATCCCGGTATTTGTCATGATCCGCCCGCGCGGGGCGGATTTCTGTTATTCTGACGCCGAGTTCGAGATCATGAAAGAGGATGTGTCCCGGGCCAGGGAATATGGCGCAGCCGGTGTGGTCTTTGGCATTCTGAAGCCGGACGGCACCATGGATAGCGAACGTATGGCTGATCTGGTGCGGCTTGCACGACCGATGGGAATCACCTGTCACCGCGCCTTCGATATGACCCGCGATCCGTTTGAAGCACTGGATGCGCTGGTCGCATTGGGCATCGACCGCGTTCTGACCTCGGGGCAGAACGACAGCGCCCTGCTCGGCGCCCCGCTGATCAGGAAACTCATTGAACACAGTGCCGGACGGATCATCGTGATGCCGGGCCACGGGATCAAAGAGCATAACCTGGAACAGGCTATCCTGGCCACCGGTGCATCTGAATTCCACCTGTACCTCACACGACAGGAACCAAGCAGGATGCAGTTTATTCGTGAGGAGGTAAAAATGGGTCGCCCGGACCTATCTGAATATGATCATACCATCACAGATGCCGAACGCATCCGAAAAGCCAAAGAGATCATCAACCGTTTTAATCGGAAAAAATCATGAAAAAGTTTTTCTTTATCCTCTTCATTTTACCATTTCACTATTTTACGATTTTACCATTTGCCTCGGCCCAGGCGCCCAACGATTGGGAAAATCCGCATCTGACCGGGATAGCGAATGAATATCCCCATGCCACCTTTTATCCTTATGCCGATATTCCTTCTGCGCTAGCCAACGATCCGGCCAAATCACCGTATTACAAGCTGCTGAACGGAACATGGAAATTCATGTGGTCGGAGAACCCGGATCAACGGCCGGTTGGCTTTACCGGAAAAGATTACGGCATGGACGGATGGAAAGAGATCGCCGTGCCCTCAACCATAGAGATCCAGGGATACGGATACCCGATCTACGTGAATAGTTCATATGAATTCATGCATCTGATGAAACCGCAACCACCCCTGGTGCCCAAAGCATATAATCCCGTGGGAACCTTCCGGACCACGTTCATCGTTCCTGAGAACTGGCGGGACCACCAGGTTTACCTTCATTTTGCAGCCGTGAAATCATTTATGTATGTATATCTGAACGGACAACGGGTCGGGATGGGAAAAGACGGCAAGACTCCTGTTGAATTCAATGTCACCAGGTACCTGCGTGAAGGGGAGAACATCCTCGGTGTGGAAGTGTTCCGCTGGTCGGACGGCACTTACCTCGAATGCCAGGACATGTGGCGGATGAGCGGGATCAACCGGGATGTCTACCTGTACGCCGCCCCGCCGGTCAGGATCCGGGATTTCCAGGTGACCGCCGGTCTGTTCTCCGACTATACCCACGGTGTTCTCAACGTAAAGGCCATTGTCCAGGGCATGAGTTACAAGGATCAGTCGGAAGGGACCGGCGAAATGGCTTACGAAGTGGGCATCGCACTTTACGATCCGGCCAACCCGTTGATCCCGGTGGTCAGCGAATCGCAGGCCGTGATGGTCCCGGTCACCGGTGAAGATACCATCCTCTTCGACCGGTACATTCCCAACGTAAAGAAATGGAGCGCCGAATACCCCAATCTTTATGTATTCGTCATCACATTAAAAAACCTGCAGGGGAGGATCCTGCAGGCCAGCAGCTGCAGGACGGGATTCCGTACGTCAGAAATAAAGAACGGACTCCTTCTCGTTAACGGGGTTCCCGTCCGGTTAAAGGGAGTGAACCGCCATGAGCATGACCCCGTTACGGGCCATGTCATCTCAAAGGAGCGGATGATCCAGGATATCCGGTTGATGAAGCAGGCCAATATCAACACCGTGCGGACCTGCCATTATCCCGATGACCCGGTTTGGTATGATCTCTGCGACGAATACGGGCTCTACGTGATCGATGAAGCCAATATCGAGTCACACGGGATGGGTTACAACCCCGATAAAACCCTCGGGAACAACCCGGAGTGGAAAGCCGCCCACCTGGACCGCACCCGCAGGATGGTTGAACGCGACAAGAACCACCCCTCTGTGATCATCTGGTCGCTGGGGAATGAAGCAGGTAACGGTTGCAACTTCGTGGCCACCTATGACTGGATCAAACACCGGGATATCTCACGCCCCGTCCAGTACGAACGGGCGGAAATGGCCGCCAATACCGACATCTACTGTCCCATGTACGACGGGATCGGCAGCCTGAAATGGTATGGTTACACCCGGCAGACCCGTCCCGATATCATGTGCGAATACGCCCATTCCATGGGCAACAGCACGGGGAACCTGCAGGATTACTGGGATATGATCGAATCCTACCCGCAACTTCAGGGGGCTTGTATCTGGGATTGGGTGGACCAGGGGATATTGGCTTATAAAAAGGACGACTCGGGGAGTCGTCCCTACTGGGCGTTCGGGGGGGATTTCGGGCCGAAGGATGTGCCTTCGGACGGAAATTTTTGCTGTAACGGCATCGTCGCCCCCGACCGTACGCCTCACCCGGGATATTATGAGGTCAGGAAGGTTTACCAGTTTGTCAAATTCTTTGCGGACGATCTGTCGATCCCGGAAATCACCGTTGAAAACCGCTATGATTTCTTCAAGCTGGAAGGAACGCAGTTAACCTGGGAACTGGCCGGCGACGGCAAACAGATCTTTGCCGGAGTCCTGGCGCCATTCACGCTCGATCCGAAACAAAAGAAATCGCTGTTTATCCCGATCCCGAAGTTCACACCGGAACCGGGGGTCGATTATTACCTGAACCTCCGCTGCATACTCGTCAATGACCGCGGGATACTCAATAAGGGACATGTCCTGGCCTACGAGCAATTCCGTTTGCCGCAGCAGGTCAAACCGGAATTTACCGAACTTGACAAAGCCCACCCACTGAAAGTCACCCGGAAGGGGCAGCAGGTTCTTATCGAAGGGAAACGGTTCTCGGTCACTTTCGACAGTCTCAAGGGGATCCTTTCATCCATTGTATTCAACGGGACGGAATTCCTGCAGGCAGGACCGGTTCCCAATTTCCGCAGGGCTCCGACAGATAATGACATTGGGAATGACCTGTATGACCGCTGCAAAGTGTGGTTTGACGCCAGTGAGCAAAGAAGTTTAACGGAATTCCGTATCGACCGGGTGTCGGATCATGAAGTGAAGGTCACGACTGACCTTTCTTTCCGCGATGTGAACGCAAAGGAAAGCATTCAATATACTGTCCTTGCCAGCGGGGATATCCTGGTGGATGTAGCATTCCGGCCGGAATCGGGAAAGCTGCCAGAAATTCCGCGCTTTGGGCTGAACCTGCAGGTCAGCGGAATGTTGGGTAATGTGCGCTATCTCGGCCGCGGCCCGTGGGAAAACTACTGGGACCGCAATACATCATCGCTGGTCGGGTTATATAAGGCCACCGTCGACAGCATGTTCGTGCCCTATGTCAGGCCTCAGGAGTACGGATACCGCACGGATGTGAAATGGTTCACGCTGACTGGTGATGACGGTGCCGGGTTGTTGTTCTCCGGTTCCCCGGCGATCTGCTTCAGCGCCCTGCCGTTTTCCTACGATGACATGAAAGGGTTTGAACAGGGCGGAAAGCACTCTGCGGATCTGCAAAAGAGAACGTTCATCGATCTCAACGTGGACTACAGACAGCAAGGCGTTGGGGGGGATGACAGCTGGGGAGCCAGGGTGCATCCGGAATACACGCTTCCCTGCAAGGAGTATTCGTATTCCTTCCGGATCCGTCCGTTCGATTCAGCAAAAGAGGATCCGTCCATCCTAGGCCGACAGCTATACGCAACATCTGAATCCAGGTAATTCAGGCACTCTTTTTCACGAGGAACCGGTTATAGAGCAACAAGCCGCCAATCGTCAGCACGCCGATGCCGCTGAAGGTCAGCCACAGCAGCGACGGCTGGTTCATTTTTTCCACGAACTGAACATACAGTGAAGCACCAAGGATCCCTCCTATTCCGCTTCCGATCACGCCATACAGGAATGAATATCCCTGGTAAACCGCTTTCTTATCTTCCGGAGCGATGAGCCCGACGTACGATATGAACTTCGGGTGAGCCGTCATTTCGCCCAGCGTAAAAACGAACATCGAAACCAGGAAGATCCAGGCGTTGGGTGCAATGGCCAGCATGGCCATGCCAGCCGATCCCAGCGCGATCCCGAAGATCATGGTAGGCAACGGTTTCGTTTTTCGGACCAAAGCGGAGACAATGAGCTGCAGCAGGATGATCGCCCCGGCATTCATGACCGTTACATGCTCGGCTTCGAATTTCCATGACGGGTTGGTCATGAACAGGGAAAGAAAAGAATTGATCAGGTTATTGAATGGAGTCATGTCCACTTTCTCCGTCAGGTACCAAAGTACCGAATCGTAAACCTGGAAATACATGATCCAGAAACCGGCGTAAATGACGATCATCAGGATAAAGCGGAAATCCTTCAGCACACCGATCATCTCTGAAAATACCTGCCCGATTTTACGGCCGCTGCGCTCCGTGATGGGTTCCTTATATACGAAGAAGTTGAGGACCAGGAGCCAGCCGGTACCGATGGCGGCCATGAAGAAGATATAGTTCCAGGCGACCGACTTCAGCCAGGGAATAAGGATCAACGGAAAGAGGAATGCCCCCAGGTTGATGGACCAGTAGTAGATACCAAATCCAAGGGCTGAATTCGATTCGTCGGTGCCCCTTGCGATGGTTCCCGCGATCATGGGCTTGAAGAATCCGGCACCAAGTGCAACCAGGATCAGGCTGCTGAACACACCGGCATACGTAACTGCGAAACCCGTGAACAGGTAACCGATGCTCATGGTGAAGAAGGAGAAGAAGAGGATCTTCCGGTAACCGAACCGGTCGCCCAGCGCACCCGAAAGGATCGGCAGAAAATAAAGCAAGGGGGTGATGGTGCTTTTAATGGCGCCGACACTCTCCTTCGAGAATGCCAGTCCCCCCTGGTCCTTCGCCAGGACCAGGTAAACCGAGAGCACCGACATCACGCCGTAGTATGAGCCCCGTTCGAAGAACTCCATCGTGATGGCGGTCCAGAAGTTCTTTGTAAATCCTTTTGTTGTTTGCAGATCCATCATGAGTATCTTCCTAAACTGAGGCGAAAGTACAGATTTTAGTGTTATACTGGGTATCGAGTTTATCCATGGTCGTAGGATTTCACGATCACCTGTTCTTTTCTTTGGCTGCCACCCAAAGAAAACCAAAAGAAAGCTCACCGCTGCAGAAAATTCGCTAAAAATTTTCGTCATTCGCTAAACTGCGGAAACTCGGACCCCGATACTCCGCTATCGCTACGATCGGGATCCTCAGACAACCCGCAGTTTTTAACGCTCATTCCTTGATTTTCTTAACGCGAATTTCCTGAGGCG
>DAIRDK010000016.1:0-23267 GCA_036796175.1 Bacteroidales bacterium
CTGTTACCCTGTCACCCTGTTACCCTGTCACCCTGTTACCCTGTCACCCTGTTACTTTTTTCCCCGACATTGTCGGATCAATGAATATTTGTATTACTTTTGACCACTTGGTTAAACTATTAAGTTAAAGCAATTGGTTAATAAAGATCACACCACCGAAGAAAAGATCCTGGCTGCCGCGAGGGAAGTGTTTCACAGGCGGGGGTTCGAAGGAGCACGGATGCAGGAGATCGCCGATACGGCAGGGATCAACAAAGCCCTGGTCCACTATTATTTCAGGAGCAAGGATAATCTCTTCGCTTCGGTCTTCACGGAAGCGATCTCGACCATGATGGGGACGGTTTCCTCTATCATGCTGGGACCCGGCACAATGGAAGAGAAACTGCAGCGGTTCTATGAATACCATATTTCATTCCTTCAGCAGAATTCCTACCTGCCCTGGTTTATCCTGAACGGCCTTTACGAAAAGCCCGACCAGATCCGGCAACTGATGTCACAGAATCAATTCGACCCGGAACGCATCATGGCGGAAGTAACCAGCCATCTGAAAGAAGAAGGAATCGAAATCGAGGATCCCAGGCAAATGTTTGCCAATATTCTGTCTCTCAGCATATTTCCTATCGTCGCACGACCATTGCTCAGCCATTTCTTCAAACTGACTGAACCGGAGATGGAACACTTCTATGAAATGCGAAAAAAAACGTTACCGGGGTTTGTTATGAATGGAATCAAAGCAAAAAATGCAATTTAATATGTTCAGTATCAGAAAATTATTACTTTTTCTAGTAGCCCTGGCCGCCTGGCCGGGACTGGGGCAGGGTGTACTGACAATAGACAGTTGTTACAAGCTGGCTGAGAAGAACTGGCCCCTGATCCACCAGATAGACCTGATCGCCAATAGCAATGACTTGAAGATCAAGAATCTGAATAAAAATTACCTGCCGCAGTCCCTGTTCAGCGTAAATGTCTCATACCAGTCGGATGTGACCCAGGTTTCCATTCCTCTTCCATCCGGATTTGGTCCGCTTGATATGCCTGAGATGAGCAAAGACTGGTACAAGGCGATCCTCGATGTCAACCAGGCTGTCTGGGACGGGAATGTAACCAGTTACAATAAAAAAGTCGAGAAATATAACCAGGATGTCGATCAGACATCGGTGCAATCAGAGCTCTATAAATTAAAGGACCGGGTCAACCAGATCTATCTGAGTGTCCTGCTCCTGGATGCGAATGACACCCTGCTGGCGAGTAATTTTGACCAGGTGAGTTCCAAACTCAGGGAGATCGAGGTCGCCGTGAAGAACGGCGCCGCGTTGCAGATGAATGCAGATGCCCTCAGGGCCGAACTCATCCGGATCGAGCAACTCATGGACGAATCGTCAGGCGACCGGAAAGCGGCTTTCGGAATGCTTTCCCAGCTACTTGGTGTGACGGTGGGAAGGAATACCAGGCTGGTGATGCCCAATCCGGCTGTGAATAGTTATCTGTTTGAAAACAAACGGTTTGAGAACGAGATATTCACCCTGCAGGAAAGCAGGCTCGGGGTCCTGCGCGACATGGTCACCACCAAGTGGAATCCGAAGATCTACGCCTACGGGCAGGCAGGATACGGACGGCCGAGCCTGAATATGCTGGATAACGATTTCAAACCTTGGGGCCTGGTCGGAGCTAAGCTGACCTGGAACTTCTGGAACTGGAATGCCAATAAAAACGAAAAGAAAATACTTGACATCCAAGCTGATATCATCAAATCACAACAGTCTGCCTTCGACCGGAACCTCCGGATCCAGGCGGAACGCGACCTGGCGGAGATCGAAAAAGCAGAGGCAGTGACCAAACGCGATGCGGAGATCATCGACCTGAGAACCAAAGTGACCAAAGCGGCCTCAACGCAACTGGATAACGGGGTCATCACGTCAAGCGATTACATCTCCCGCCTTAAGGAAGAGACCCAGGCCCGGCTTAATTATGAGATTCACAAGCTCCAGCTGGTAAAAGCCCGTTTGAATTATTTGTATAACCAAGGTAAACTCTGAATATGAAAAGGATACATGTATTCATCCTGATGGCGGGAACGATGGTCCTGGCCTCCTGCGGGAACCAGAAAGACCAACCCGACGCCTATGGCACATTCGAGGCTGACGAGATCACCGTCTCCTCCCTGGCAAACGGACGTCTGCTGAAATTCGACGTAGAGGAGGGCATGGTGATCGATTCAGGTAAGGTAGTCGGGTTTGTTGACACTACCGATCTTTATCTGAAGAAGATGCAGGCTATCGACCAGCGCGCGGCCACTTCTTCGAAGCTAGGGGACCTTCAGGCCCAGGTGGCGGTGCAGGAACAGAACCGCGAAAACCTGTTAATTGACCAGCGGCGTGTGGCAAACATGCTGAAGGACGGCGCAGCCACCCAGAAACAGATGGACGATGTGAACTCGGCCCTGAAGGTGATCGATGCCCAGATCGCTGCCATCAGAACCCAGGCTGCAGGGGTGAACGCATCAGCCAGCGGGATCGGACAGCAGATCGCACAACTGGAGGAAGCAATACGGAACTCATATATCATCAATCCAATTAAAGGGACTGTCCTGACCAAATTCGCCGAACGTGATGAAGTGACCGGTTTCGGAAAGCCTCTTTACAAGATCGCCGACGTGACGACCATGACCCTTCGTGTTTACGTGAGCGGAACGCAGCTCCCCCACATCAAGCTGGGCCAGCAGGTTCAGGTTCGGTTCGACAAGGACGAGAAGACCAATTCCGTGCTGAACGGAACGGTGACCTGGATCTCCGAATCCGCGGAATTCACGCCGAAAACGATCCAGACCAAGGAAGAACGGGTTAACCTGGTGTATGCGGTAAAAGTAAAGGTGGCGAATGACGGGAGCCTGAAAATAGGGATGCCCGGTGAGATCAAACTCCTGAATCCATAACTTTACATCCGTAACCAAAATCAGAACCCATGAACAAAGCAGCAGCAATCTTTTTCCTGGTAACGGTCGTAACGGCCTGGTCAGGTGTACCCGTGATGGCACAGACTCACAATGCCGACGACATTGTTGGCGTTTGGCTCAACCAGGAAGCTACCGCAAAAGTGCAGATCTTCAAAGTCAGCAGCTCCTATTACGGGAAGATCGTCTGGCTGAAGGAGCCCAACGACTCCATCACCGGGAAGCCACGTACCGACGTCGAAAATCCCGATCCGAAACTGAAATCGGTCCCCCTGATGGGATTGGTGAACCTGAAAGGATTTGTATTTGACGGGGAAAAGGAATGGAGAGACGGTTCGATCTATGATCCGAAGAACGGGAAGACGTACAAGTGCTATATGGAATTCCAAAGTGCCGATGTGCTGAAGATCCGTGGGTATATTGGGGTCTCCATGCTCGGGCGAACTACCCTCTGGAAACGTTCAAGTAATTAATATGCAATCATTTGCCGTAGAAGTCACCTCCCTTTCGAAAGCCTATGGGCACATTCGGGCCCTGGACAATATCACCTTCTCGGCAGGAACAGGCGAACTTTTCGGCTTTATCGGTCCCGACGGAGCCGGCAAGACCACCCTCTTCCGGATCCTCGCGACCCTTTTGCTGGCCGACTCCGGCGAAGCCCACGTTGAGGGATTCGACGTGGTCAGGCAGGTTAAACAGATCCGGAACCTGATCGGCTACATGCCGGGCAGGTTCTCCCTTTACCAGGATCTTACAGTGGAGGAGAACCTCCGCTTCTTCGCCACCATCTTCGGCACGACGATCGAAGAGAATTATGATCTCATCCGCGACATCTACATCCAGATCGAACCCTTCAAAAACCGGAGAGCAGGAAAACTTTCAGGCGGAATGAAGCAGAAACTGGCTCTTTCCTGCGCCCTGATCCACAAGCCTTCCGTTTTGTTCCTCGACGAACCGACGACCGGGGTGGACGCCGTTTCACGCAGGGAGTTCTGGGAAATGCTGAAACGGCTTAAGGAAGCGGGGATCACGATCATTGTTTCGACACCCTACATGGATGAAGCCTCCCTGTGCGACCGGGTGGCGCTCATCCAGAACGGCAGCATCATGGCCATCAGCACCCCGCAGGAAGTTGTAAGTCGCTTTCCGCTTGGTATGTTCTCGGTATCCTCTGATAACGTTTACCGCCTTCTCCACGATTTGAAGGAAATGCCCGGAGCCGCAAGCGTATTCGCATTCGGGCAGCATGTTCATTTATCGTTCGAACCCGGGAGCATTGATCAGCATAGTGTTGTACAGTATCTGGAAAACAAAAATCATACAAGGGTTTCTGTTTCGGCGATCCAGCCGAATATTGAAGACTGCTTCATGAACTTAATGCAAAACAAATGATTTTGTTTCACGCAAAGACGCAGAGAATTAGCAACAACACAGTTTTATAGCGGATGAAAAATTGCGTCTCCGCGTAATCTTTGCGCCTTCGCGAGAAAAAGAAAGATGGCCTCAGGGGAAAACATAATTATTGTAAAGGACCTTGTTAAAAAGTTCGGGAACTTCATCGCCAACGATCACCTCACGTTCGAAGTGAAACGGGGCGAGATCTTCGGGTTCCTGGGAGCCAACGGGGCGGGGAAAACCACGGCCATCCGCATCCTGTGCGGACTCTCCTACCCCACCTCAGGGACGATGACCGTCGCCGGTTATGATGTCTATACCCAGCGGGAGCAGATCAAGCGAAGCATCGGCTACATGAGCCAGAAATTCTCGCTGTACGAAGACCTCACTGTGTTCGAGAATATCCGGTTCTATGCCGGGATCTACGGATTGAACAAGAAGGAGATCGAAGCACGTTCGGCCCGGTTGCTTGACCAACTTACCCTGACCGAAGCGAGGGACAAGCTGATCGCCGACATCCCGCAGGGATGGAGGCAGAAACTGGCTTTCTCGGTCGCCCTTATCCATGAACCGAAGATCGTGTTCCTGGATGAGCCAACCGGCGGCGTGGATCCCATTACCAGGCGGCAATTCTGGAACATGATCTTCGAAACCGCGAAAAATGGCGTAACTGTTTTCGTAACAACACATTACATGGATGAAGCCGAATACTGCGACCGGGTCTCCATCATGGTCGACGGCCGCATCGCAGCGCTCGACACACCCGCAGAACTGAAACGACGGTACGGCGCTTCGACCATGAACGATGTGTTCCTGAAACTCGCCAGGGTAAAAGTAAATGCGGAGGTCTAGATGAAACGGTTCTGGGGATTCGTTGTCAAGGAGTTTTTCCATATCTTCAGGGATCACCGCACCCTGCTGATCCTCTTTGGCATGCCGGCGATCCAGCTCCTGCTGTTCGGGTATGTGATCACCAACGAGATCAAGGACGCCCGGATCGCCGTCCTGGACCTGTCGCGGGATGAAACCACCCGCAAACTCACAGAAAAGATCGTATCATCAGGCTATTTCATCCTGGACCGGAATCTTGTTTCCACCGATCAGATCGATCCGGCATTCCGGGAGGGAGACATCAAAATGGTGGTCGTATTCGGAAAGGACTTCGAGAAGCACCTTGAGAAGGAACACCAGGCCAAAGTCCAGCTGATCGGTGATGCTTCCGATCCGAATACCGCCAGCATCCTGGTGAACTACGCCACGGGAATCCTGAACAACTACCTCTTCAGCATGAACGCAGACCAGATCCCCCTGCAGATCATCCCCGAGACCCGGATGCTGTATAATCCTGAACTAAAGGGAGTGTACATGTTCGTCCCCGGGCTGATGGCCATGCTGATGATGCTGGTCTGCGCACTGATGACCTCCATCTCCATCACACGCGAAAAAGAGCTCGGGACCATGGAACTGCTTCTCGCTTCACCGCTCCGGCCGGTACAAATCATTATCGGCAAGGTGTTCCCATATGTCTTTATCGCCTTCACCAACGCCTGCATCATCCTTCTGATCGGCAACGTGGTATTTGGGGTGCCCGTAGCCGGGAGCATCGGGCTCCTGCTCCTGGAGAACCTGCTGTATATCCTGATGGCGCTCTCGCTCGGGATCCTGATCTCCAGCATCACCAACAGCCAGCAGATCGCCATGATGCTATCGCTGGTCGCCCTGATGCTTCCCACGATCCTTCTCAGCGGGTTTATTTTCCCCATCGAGAACATGCCCTGGATCATGCAGGTTCTCTGTGCGATCATGCCTCCCAAATATTTCATCATCATCATCAAGGGGATTATGCTGAAGGGAAACGGCATCGCTTATCTTTGGAAGGAAACACTCATCCTGGCCGGGTTCACGGTCATCTTTATCACATTGAGCGTCAAGAAATTCAAAAAACGATTGGCCTGACATGCGCACGATCCTGTATATCGTCCAGAAGGAGTTCATCCAGGTGTTCCGCAATAAGCGGATGATGCCGATCATTTTCGTGGTCCCCCTGGTCCAGCTTCTGATCCTGGTCAATGCCGCCACCTTTGAAATGAAAAGCATCCGGATGGCCGTCGTGGATCTCGATCTGTCAGGTAGTTCCCGCGGCATCATCAGCAAATTCCAGGGATCGCCATTTTACAAAATAACCTATACTTCATTCTCCGTTAAGGAAGCGGTGGACCAGGTGCAACAAGGGAAGACCGATATGGTTATGGTCATCCCGCACGACTTCGAAAAAACGCTGGTACGTGAGAACAGCGCCAGGGTCCAGTTCATCATTAATGCCATAAACGGGGCCACGGCCGGCCTGATGAATGCTTACAGCACCCAGATCCTCATGAGCTATAACCGCAGTATCCTGTTTGAATGGCTTACCCCGGCAGAGCTTTCCGGTATCCGGGTGATCGGAAGCGAAAACAGCTACTGGTACAATCCGAAGCTGAATTATAAAACATACATGGTCCCGGGGATTCTCGTACTGCTGGTCACCATCATCGGGTTCCTGCTTTCGGGCATGAATATCGTCCGTGAAAAGGAGATCGGGACCATCGAACAGATCAATGTCACCCCGATCCGGAAATCGGAATTCATTGCAGGCAAACTGATACCGTTCTGGATCATAGCGCTTTTCGAGCTCGCTTTCGGACTTGCACTGGGGAAATTGGTGTTTAACATACCTATCGTCGGCAGCCTCTGGCTGATCTTTTTATCCGGGGCAATTTATCTTTTTATTATTTTGGGCTTCGGATTGCTGGTCTCCACCATGACCAACACCCAGCAGCAGGCAATGCTTGTTTCGTTCTTTTTTATGGTGATCTTCATCCTGATGAGCGGCCTGTTCACCGCCGTGGAAAGCATGCCGAAGTGGGCCCAGGAGTTCAACCGGATCAATCCGCTGGCCTATTTCATCAGGATCATGCGCATGGTGATGCTGAAAGGATCCGGCTTGCAGGATATCAGCCGGCCGCTCGTATCCCTCGGGATCTACGGTATTGTTGTCATTTCACTTGCCGTGCGGAGGTACAGGAAAGTAGCGTAACCGATATACTTGAAAATCAGCAGACATGTAAGACGGATCCTGAGTGTTGCCGCTCTGGGGATCATTCTGCTGGCGATCATCTACCTGATCTCCGGAAGCATCCTGCATTCGCAGGGCCCCCCCGCGAAGAGCCAGCTGCAACGGATCCGTGAACGCGGTTACCTGTTGGCCGCCACCGACAAAAACACACTGAACTATTTCATATACCGGGGTGAAGCCCTTGGATACCAGCTGGATCTGTTGCAATCGTTCGCCCGGTACCTGGGAGTTCCCCTCCGGCTGATCGCCTCCAACGACATCCCGAAGCTCCAGTACTACCTGAATTACCGCGTCGCCGATATCCTCGCCCTGAACCTGCCGGTGACCCCCCAGGGGAAGAAACTGGCGACCTTCACCAAAGCCTTCGGCGATACGCGCCTGGTTATCGTCCAGCAACGGAACGGGGCGAAAAGCTCGCTGAAAGAATTCGAAGGGGACACCCTCGTCGTGAAAGCCGATCCCTTCATGACACCGCTCTATAACCGGATCAAATCGGAAGGGAAAGACCGGATCGTCATCCGCGAAGTGAACGACACCAGCCAGCTTGAACTGGTGAGAATGGTTTCGGAAGGAGCGCTCCGCTTCACCCTTTGCGAAGAAAACCTGGCGATGATCCTGAAACGCACCTGGATGAACCTCGATGCCGGACTGATCGCAGGCAAACTATTCCCGTTTGCCTGGGCGACACATAACGGCAGTGACTCCCTCCAGGTCCTGCTCAATACATGGATCGATTCCGTCCGCAAAGAAAAGTTCCTTAAGAAGACCTATGTCACTTATTACGACAATCAAAAAACGACCGGTTACCTTACCGGGAAATATTCCTCCATCGCATCGCAACGTATCTCCCCGTACGACAATGAGTTGCAGGAGCTCAGCCGGATCATTTGGTGGGACTGGAGGCTGATCGCTTCGCTGATGTATGAAGAGTCGAACTTCATCCAGGGACAAATCTCCCACCGGAGCGCCACCGGGCTGATGCAACTGGTGCCCGAAACCGCTGCCAAGTTCGGGCTCGACAGCACTTCGGGTCCGGCACACCAGATTGCAGCCGGCATCCGATACCTGAAATGGATCGACCGCCAGTTGCCCGGCGAGATCACCGACCCGATGGAACGGGTGAGTTTCATCCTCGCCTCTTACAATGTCGGGATAGGGCGCGTTCTTTCCCTGAGGAAAAAAGCGGTGCAGTTCGGAAAAGATCCGAACAAATGGCACGGCAACGTGGAATATTATCTTCTGAAGAAATCGAGGCAGGATCCTTACGCCTCATCGGATTCATTGAGTTTCTTCCCGGTGAACTATTCCACCGAAGGTTACGTCGACGGCATCATCTCAAGATATTACCATTACCGGAACCTCATTCCGTCTGATAAGTAAATAATCCTAAATTTTTTTTCCTGTTTTTTATTGACTTGGCTCCAGCCTGTTGTATCTTTGTTTAGATTCAGTCTGTTTATAAATTACACATGGCAACAACGATAAAAAACACATATCAGAAATGAAATCGATGATCAAAAAAAGCCTGGATTCTCCTGAGGAGATCAGGCGGTTCCCCGGAGGCAAGGTGGAATTGGTCACCTGTGGTGATGTGACCTTCGGAAAAGGGACATTTCAGCCCGGCTGGAAATGGTCGGAATCGGTCAAGCCGATTGTAAACACCGACAGCTGCCAGGCGCCGCATACGCAATTCCACATTTCCGGCAGACTACATGTTCGGATGGATGACGGCACCGAGATGGAATTTGGGCCGGGTGATGTGGGGGTTGTACCTCCGGGTCACGATGCGTGGGTAGTGGGGAACACCCCTGTCGTAGTCATTGACCTGACAGGGCTAACTCATTATGCCGAGCCTGCAAAACACAAGTAATCCATCATCCCGACCCGGGTTTGTGCGAATAACGGATCTCAGTTTTTTTCCCCCGCGTATCATATGTATATTGCGGAATATTTATCTTTTGCTATTTTTGTTCCTTAACCAACAAAAAAAGAGATCATGTTCAGCACAAGTCATTTGCACCCGATGGTGGTCCATTTCCCCATCGCACTGATCCTGGCCGGGTTCCTGGCTGATGTGGCGTACCTCATCTGGAAAAAAGAGATCTGCCTCTCCAAGGCCGGCTTCTGGCTCATGATATTAGGCACGCTGGGAGCCCTGGCAGCGGTCCTAACCGGTGTATTCTTCACCGGTCATCCCGACGAAGGCGAAGTCGCACAGATCTTTGAGAAACATGAAACAGGCGCCTGGACGACCCTGATCGTTATGTCAGTTGCCCTGGCCCTGAGGTTCTACCTGGTGGCGACCAAAAGGGAATCCTCTTCACTCAGGTGGGTCGTTTTCGCCCTGTACCTGGTTGCCTTTGGCGCCGTGAGTTTTACCGGCTTCCTTGGGGGATACATGGTGTACAGCTTTATGATCGGACTCTGACCTTAGCATGCATTCAATTAATTTCAGAA
The DNA here is from genome assembly GCA_036796175.1 of Bacteroidales bacterium. Lineage (GTDB taxonomy): Bacteria > Bacteroidota > Bacteroidia > Bacteroidales > FEN-979 > DAIRDK01. The sequence continues at coordinate 9,918 of DAIRDK010000016.1, forward strand.
AAGAATATGATCAACCACTAAAAACCGGAATTATGAAAAGAGCAGTTTGCATTTTTTCCGCTTTGCTGGTCGCGGTATTTATGATCAGCTGTTCAAAGAATCCCGTGAAAACCATTGAGAACCTGAAGGCCGCATACAACGGTGAATCCACTGCCAGTGCCAAGTATGCCCAGTTTGCCGCCAAGGCCTCCGAAGAGGGATTCGACACGATTGCGAAGATGTTCCTGGCCACTTCCAAAGCCGAGGCCATCCACGCCGACAACCATAAGAAAGTGCTGGAGAAGTTGGGTGTCAAGGTAGATGCTCCTGAACTCGGCCAGATTGATGTGAAGACCACCGCGGAAAATCTCGCGGATGCCATCAACGGCGAAAGCTATGAAGTGGAGACCATGTATCCGGGATTTATTTCGGTGGCTGACAGCGAACAGGTCGCCGACGCTAAAAAATCCTTCACCTGGGCATGGGATACGGAAAAGAAACACCAGGAGTTTTATAAGAAAGCGCTGGAAACCATCACGGCCGGCAATGAGACCGGGCTCCCGCTGGAATGGTATGTCTGCCCGGTTTGCGGCAATACCTATGATGCAGCCACGGTGAAACCGGAATGTGATTTCTGCATGACCAAGCAGGAAAAATTCTTCAAATTCTAACGATTAAGGTCCTTCAGGTAGAATTCGCAGGTTTCCCGGATCGACTCATCGGGTTCCCTGAAACGGAAACCAAGCCTGTTGCAGATCTTTTTATTCGAATAAGTATAGACCTGGGAGGTGGTGACCGCCATCTCCCGGGTTATTTCTGGCTTTGACCCCGTGAGTGCGCTGCGTACCGCTTCCACCCGCCAGGCCAGGCCTGTAAGGGCTGGCGGCACGATCACGGAGGGGGCCGGTTTGTTCATGTGCCTGGCGATCATCGTAAAGAATTCCAGGTAGGAAAGATTGGCGGCTGATGCGATAAACCGCTCTCCGAAGCAGTGGTTCTCCATCAGCAGGTGCATGGCGCGGGCCACATCACGGGCGTCGACATACCCGTTGACACCGCGTGTCGCATAGTTAAGTCCCTGGTGAACCAGCCTGAAGAGACCCGAGTTCTCCTCCCAGTAACCGGGTCCAATGATGACGGACGGCATGATGATGACGGCCTGAAGCCCCTCCTGCATGCCGCGCCAGATTTCGCGTTCAGCCCCGTATTTGCTCTGCGAGTAAACGGAATTTTTGGATGAGGGAACCCAGTAGGTTTCCTCGTCGGAAAGGCCGTTGTTCTCCGCCCGGCCCAGCGTAGCGACCGAACTGACGTAACAGAATTTCTGCACGCCCTTGTGGATGGAGAAGTTGACCAGGTTGGCCGTACCTTCCACATTGACCTTCAGCATGGCTTTATGGTCTTTTGGATAGAAAGAAACGACAGCCCCGGCATGATAGACCTCGGTAATGCCATCCAGGGCGTCCTCCATGGCTCCGAAATCCAAAAGGTCGCCGTCGAACCATTCGATCAGGCTGAACAGACGATCGGGATCAGCAGAATAATACCCGAACACGTTCCTGACCATCGCCTCGCGGCCGGGTCGGCGGCGCAATGCCCGGACTCGCTTTCCGGAACTGACAAGTTCAAATAGAAGGTGGGAGCCCAGCAGGCCCGTTCCACCGGTAACGAGAATCATAGAGAAGAAATTTGCGGCAAAAGTACCGAAAAAAGAGGTGAGGGATGTATTACCTTTTAGGGCTTAACCGGATTAAGGGGAAAAACAACTATGGAAAATGAATTATTGACAGGCAAAATCATTGGAAGAGCGATGGAGGTTCACAGGCAACTCGGCCCCGGGTTATTGGAATCCGTGTACAGGGACTGTTTATCTTATGAGCTTTCGATGGCAGGGATCTTTGTACAGACTGAAGCCCCCATTCCTTTGGTTTATAAAGAAAAGTCATTCGATCGTGGATTCAGGATCGATTTACTTATAGAAAACCTGGTGGTTGTGGAGCTAAAGACAGTGGAAACATTGAACCATGTCCATCTGGCGCAAATATTGACATATATGCGTATCGGCCATTTTAAAGTCGGTTTGTTAATCAATTTTAATGTAACGTCCCTAAAGCAAGGGATAAAACGAGTGGTTCTATGATAACACTCCGTGAAACTCCGTTACTTTATCCGTGTAACTCCGTGTAATTTTTTATACCACTGAGTTTCACGGATTTATCACGGAGAGCCACGGAAAATTAAAACAGCCAACCGATTCCCACATAGACCCCCACTCCCCCGTCCTGCCCCTCCAGAGCCTTCCCCACTTCGGCCGAGAAGACCGTGTTCTTGTCCACAGCCAGGTGCAGGCCTCCTCCGAAGGTGATGTGCGGCACCTCTGCCTGGTCGCTGAAGTAGTCGGACTGGTTCACATCGCCGGGGATGTACTGGGTGCTCACGGGCCTCTGCTGGACCACCATGCCCGCATCCCCGTAAACGTTTGCTGCCATGTACCAATCTGAGCCCAGCATCCTGAAATACCAGAACTTCCACCTGAATTCTGCATTTACGAAAGCCACCCCGTCACCAACCACACGGTCGCGCAGGATCCCTCTCACGTTCTGCGACCCGCCCAGCCCGTCGATGGTGGTGGTAAGCGCATAGGAACTGATCATATAGGGCAGGATATAGTAGGGAGCTTTCCCGGCAATGGTACCCAGGTAACCGATCCGGTAGGCAAAGGAGAGGTTTTTGGGAATGAGGGTGAAATATTGTCTGTGCGTGACCGCCAGCCGGATGAAGTCGTAGTCTCCGTCGCCGATGAAACCCGGGGCGAAGAGGAGGATCGCCTCACTCCAGATCCCCTTCATCGGGCAGGGTTCGTTATCGCGCGAATCGTAGATCAGCCCCAGCTTGATGTACGGATTGATCCCCCCGTCGCGCTCTTTTTTTCCGAGGATGTTCCAGGCCACATAATTCTCATACAGGCCGGGAATATCGGGCAGTTTCTTTTCCTCGTCCTTTCCTTTGTTCAGCCTTTCCGTATCCACCGAATCAGTCTTCACCTGGAGGTAGGCGGCGCCAGCCAGCCAGCGGAGGTGGTTTACACCAAAACCACCCTGGAAGTCGGCCCCCACCCGGAGGAACTTTCGCTGAAGGCGGTAGTACATTCGGCTTTTGTAAAACAGGGTGTCATTGTCGTTCTCCCAGGAGTGATGGTACACCGACTTGTACCCGTTAAACCCGTAAAAGTCGAGCGCCTGTTCGGTCAGATAGGTCACATCAGCGGTTGTGCGGATGTTTTTGATCAGTTTGGGTGAATCATAAAATACCTGGAAGATGCTCCCTCCTTTGGTCGTAAAAGAGACCTCCGCATAAAAATGGTGGTTAAAATCGGGGTAGAGGGACCGCTTGGGACCATAATCGAAGATATTCACCAGGGCACCGAACTGGAGGCCGATATCGGTGTTGTATAGCACCGAAGGGAAGGGTACCCAGCCCCACCTGCGGGTCGATCTCTTTTCCTTGCGGATCTCTTTTTTTTGTGCTTTCAGGCTGTCGGCTTCTTCCTGGGCAATGATAAGTGTGGGAGCAATTAGCAGGAATACAAGGATGAAAAGGGTAAGGGGTCGTTTCATCTGGGCTGTTTTATGAAATTCAAATATAGGTTCATTTGCGTTCAAATCCACTTATATTTGTTTGTTAATGTGAAGCCATGTCGATATTAACCGTTTCAGAACGGATCCCGGCAGTTAAGCAGGGCGATCCGAAAGTGATCCGCGGGTGGGTCATGTATGACTGGGCGAATTCAGTGTACCAGCTGACGATCACGTCGGCCATCTTTCCAGTCTATTATAATGCAGTGACCAAATCCGATCAAAACTCCCTGGTTTCCTTTTTCGGGATAAAAGTCATCAACACAGCGTTGTATTCCTATACAATCGCGATTGCCTTCCTCCTGGTCGGTATGTTCTCTCCCCTGATGAGCGGCCTGGCTGATTATACCGGGCGCCGGAAAACATTTATGAAAGTCTTTACCTGGATCGGTGCGGTGTTTTGCTCGATGCTGTTTTTTTTTAATCAGGATACGATTACGCTGGGTGTGATTTGTTTCGGATTGGGGACTCTCGGGTATGCCGGCAGCATTGTATTTTACAACTCATTTCTACCTGTCATTGCGGCGCCTGAAGACCAGGACCGGATCTCGGCACGGGGTTATTCCATGGGTTATATTGGCGGAGTGGTACTCCTGTTGTTCAACCTCTGGATGATTCTCTTTCCGGGATGGTTCGGAATTCCGGAAGGATCTTCCCTCCCTGCAAGAATATCTTTTCTGACTGTAGGTTTGTGGTGGATCGGTTTTTCGCAACTCACTTTTCTCCGTCTCCCGAAATATACCTACAGGCAGCGATCAGAAAAGAAGAATTTGATCTTCAACGGTTATAGGGAGTTGCGTAAAGTATTTGATTATGTGAGAACATCTGCCGTACTCAGTCTGTATCTGGCAGGCTTTTTCTTTATGATGATGGGAGTTCTTACAGTCATGTTCATGGCTGCTTCCTTTGGTGCAAAAGAGCTTGAACTTCCTGATGACATCCTGATCGGAACGATTCTGATGATCCAGTTCGTTGGAATCCTGGGAGCCTGGTCGTTCGCGCGCCTTTCGGGAAAGATAGGCAATTTCAGAGCCCTTATCTTCGCAGTGATCACCTGGATTTTCATCTGTGTCGGTGCGTATACAATTCAGAAGGCGGCAGGGTTCATCACAGCAGCCGTTTTCATCGGATTTGTCATGGGCGGGTCACAATCTCTGGCTCGTTCAACCTACTCGAAACTTCTTCCGGAGACAACGGATCACACCTCATTTTTCAGTTTTTACGATGTCATGGAAAAGCTGGCTACAGTTTGCGGTCTGGCCCTGTTTGGCCTGATGAACAGCCTGACCAACGGGATGCGGATGGGGGTCCTGATGATCGCCTTCTTCTTCCTGGTCAGCCTGATTTTCTTCTCGCTCCTTACCGTGATGGTTTTGAAATCACGTGTAAAATCCCCATCTTTGCAATAGAAACCAACACCAGTAACCATGATGAACAGATTTGCCGCACTCATCCTCCTGATGGGCGCTTTCCTCGTATCGTGCAACAACGCCGTAAAAGAGGAGGCCAACAACGCCAATGACACCGTCCTGATCACCGTGGCCTCATTCGATACGACGGCCCACAATTACGTGGACCGTTCCGTGTGGATCGAAGGAACCGTAACCCATACCTGCAAGCATGGCGGGAAGCGGATGTTCCTGGCCGACGGCAACGACAGCATCCTGGTCGAAGTGACCACCGGCCCCGATATCCCGAAGTTTGAGGACGCCCTCATCGGCAGCCGCGTGAAAGTGCTGGGTACCCTCAAAGAGCTTCGCATCGATGATAAATACCTCAACGAATGGGAAGCTGAACTGAAGAAGCCGGCCGAAAACCACGAAACCGGCGTCCATACCGGCCAGAAAGGGCATGAGGATCAGTCTGCCGAGGACAAGTTCGCCCAGATCAACGCCTACCGCGACCAGATCAGGGCCAGCGGCTCCGACCACCTGTCGTTCTATTCGATCGAAGCGATATCGTTTGAAGAGTTGAAATGATCCAGGTCAAGACCCTCCGACGGTGGAACAACGCACTCCACCGCGATATCGGCTACCTCGCCTTCGGGATGACGATCATTTACGCCATTTCTGGCATCGTGCTGAACCATTTCAAGTCAGGCGATTTCGTTCATCCCGATTACAGCCAGAAGATCCAGGGGTATTCCGTTCCTTTACCGGCCGACAGCATCGTCACGAAAACCTATATCATGTCGATCCTGAAAGACATCGGCGAAGAGGATCATTTCAAAAGCTACATCACCGGGAAAGGATATGTGAATGTATACCTGACCAACGGATCGTTCTACATCGACCTGAAGACCGGTGATGCCGAACTGCAGCAGAAAACACCACGGTATGTGATCAAAGAGTTCAACCTGATGCATTACAACAACATCAAGAGACTCTTTACATGGTTCTCCGACCTGTATGCCGTGTCTCTGATGTTCCTGGCGATAACCGGGCTTTTTGTATTGAAAGGGAAAAACGGGATCCTCAAAAGAGGGGCCTGGCTGACAGCGATCGGCATTCTGCTGCCTGCCCTGTTCCTCCTGCTCTATTCGTAAACCTTCAGTTCTTCCTCTCCTTCGAGCACCCTCAGTCCGTTCATGGCGAGGGCACGCATTTCGTCTTCACCCGGATAGATGCCGATGGGAGCGATGAACGCGGTCTTCTTTTTCAGGTATTCGACGAATCCTTTGTTATAGGCGATGCCGCCGGTGATCAGGATCGAATCCACCTGGCCGTCGAGCACCACGGCCATGGCACCGATCTCTTTGGCAACCTGGTAGGCCATCGCTTCCTGGATCTTTGCTGCCAGCTCGTCGCCGGCATTGGCCCGCTGCTCGATCTCGTATGCATTATTGGTGCCCAGGTAAGCGACAAAACCGCCTTTCCCAACGATCTTTTTCAGAACCTCTTCCTGTGTATGTTCTCCGCTAAAGCACATCCTCACCAGGTCCCCGACCGGTAAAGTTCCGCTACGTTCGGGTGAGAAGGGGCCGTCGCCGTCAAGTGCCTGGTTCACGTCGATCACTTTCCCCATCTTGTGGGCACCGATGCTGATGCCGCCTCCGAGGTGAACGATGATCAGGTTCATCTCTTCGTATTTCCGGCCGATGGCCATGGCATGCATGCGGCCGATCGCCTTCTGGTTCAGGGCATGGAAGATGGACCTGCGCGTGAAATCGGGAAGGCCGGTGTACTTCGCCACCGGATCCATTTCGTCTACCACCACGGGGTCTGCGATCAGCGCCCTGCATCCCGGGATCTCCCTCGCCAGTTCGGCAGCGATCAGCCCGCCAAGATTACTGGCATGCTGTCCCTGAACCCCCTTGCGAAGGTCCTCTTTCAGTTGCTCGTTGACCTCATAGACCCCTGAGGGGATCGGTTTCACCAGTCCGCCGCGGCCGACAATAACCTCTATGCACCGTATATCCATGTGCGCCGCCTGCAGTTCGGTGATGATCGTGTTCTTGCGGAACTCGAACTGGTCGATGATGCTGTTGAACTTTTCAAGCTCCTCTGCAGGATGCTTGATGTTTTTCAGGAAAGCCAGGTCGTTCGAATGAAAGACCGCCACCTTGGTGGAGGTGGATCCCGGATTGATGGTTAGAATGACTCTTTTGGGCATGACCGGATTCTTTGCAATTGGGGCTGCAAAGAAACAAAAAGTTTTCCGGTCAACATATATCCTGCCGCCCTAATCCTTCAGTATGGTACGCGAGATGACGATCTTCTGCACTTCCGACGTCCCCTCGTAGATCTGGGTCAGCTTGGCTTCGCGCATCAGCCGTTCAACATGGTACTCTTTCACATACCCGTATCCGCCGTGGATCTGAACCGCCTCAACGGTCACCTCCATGGCAATATCGGCCGCGTACAGCTTGGCCATCGAGCTGGCAAGTGCATAAGGCTGGTGCTGGTCCTTCAGCCAGGCTGCCTTGAGGCAGAGGTTTCGGGCGTTCTCGATCTTCACGGCCATATCGGCAAGCTTGAAGGCTATGGCCTGGTGGTTGGCGATCTCGGTGCCGAATGCCTTGCGCTCCTTTGCGTACTGCAAAGCTCTTTCATAGGCTCCCTGCGCGATGCCCAGGGCCTGCGAGGCGATCCCGATACGTCCCCCTTCGAGGGTCTTCATGGCAAAGGTGAACCCGAATCCGTCTTCACCAATCCGGTTTTTCTTCGGCACCTTAACGTCGTTGAACATCACCGAATGGGTGTCGGAACTGCGCATCCCCATTTTGTTCTCATGCGGTCCAAGCGTAATACCGGGAGTGTCAGCGTCCACGATCAGGGCATTGATCCCCTTGTGCTTTTTGGCAGGATCGGTCTGTGCGATCAGCAGGTAGGTCGATGCCGAATGGGCATTGGTGATCCAGTTCTTGGTGCCGTTCACCAGGTAATAATCCCCTTGGTCCTCCGCCGTTGTCCGCTGCGAAGTGGCATCCGATCCGGCATCGGGCTCCGACAGCAGGAATGCGCCGATCTTCTGGCCCGAGGCCAGCGGCCGGAGGTATTTCTCTTTCTGCTCCTCGTTGCCATAGGTCTCCAACCCCCAGTTGACCAGGGAATTACATACCGACATCACCACGGCGGCAGCCGAATCGACTTTAGAGATCTCTTCCATGGCCAGGACATATGAAACGCAGTCCATGCCGCCCCCGCCGTATTTCGGATCGGCCATCATGCCGAGGAATCCCAGTTCGGCAAGCACCTTCATCTGCTGTGCGGGAAATTCCGCTTTTTCGTCTCGGTCAATGACCCCGGGCAGGAGCTCACGCTGGGCGAAATCCCTTGCCGACTGCCGGATCATATTCTGTTCTTCTGTGAATTCAAAGTTCATGGTCTCTCTATTTTTGGTTTATACTGACAATATTTAGGATGAAATCTGCCATGGTATCCAGGACCTGGTCTTTTGCCTGTTTATGCGGAATGTGGCCGCAGCCTTCGATATACAGGATCCTGGCGGGTCCCCCGGCGTTTTTTTGAATCGACTCCAGCTGGGCATATGACCCGAAATGATCCTGGTCACCCTGGATAGCCAGTACAGGACATGTCATGCGCGGAAGATAGTCTTCTACGTTCCAGCCAAGGCTCTCTTCGGAAAGCCAGTTGCCGACCCAGCTCATCACAAGCCGGTCTGTCCGTTCGCCATGGTACCGTCGCAGCAACTCGCGCATCCGTCCTTTGGCAAAATCGCTTTTAACTTGCAGGATGCCGTTGATGGTCGCCTCTTCAACCAGCACATGGGCCGCCTCGCTGATAACGCCGAGGATCTTCTGCGGGTGAGCCCCGGCATGGACCAGTGCGATCGTCCCGCCGTCGCTGTGGCCGACCAGGATTTTGGGATCATTCTCCAATCCCAGGTTGATAAATAATTCCGGAAGCGAAATGATCGATTCATCGTGCAGAAATCGGGTATAAACAGGCCCTTCGCGTTCTTCCGAAAGTCCATAACCGTAGCGGTCGTACAGAAGGGCAGGACAATGGACCCGGTCGGACAACAGGTTCGGGAAATCCTTCCATTGCTTGATGCTGCCGAGCCCTTCGTGCAGGAACACCAGCAGGGGCCTTCCCTCCTTCAGCCATTGCTTATGGAGCAGGACATAATGGATCGACCGACCCGAAACCTTGGTGAACTGCGGTGCTGCGTGGCTCATAGTCAGACCTGGCTTCGGGTTAACTCTTCTTTGGCTGCATTAAATTCACTGATGATCTCGCGGACGATCTCCGCTGCCGGCTTGATCTCCCCTACAATGCCAGAGGCCTGCCCGATCTCGAGTTCGCCCTCGTCCATATCCCCCTCGAACATCCCTTTGCGTGAACGCCCTCGGCCAAGCAGTGCCGAGAGTTCGTCTGTGCTCCCACCCCGGCTTTCCAACGCTTCAACATCGCTGAAGAACTTGTTCTTCATGATGCGGACCGGCATGACTTTCTTCAATGACAGAAATGTATCGCCGTCTTTCGATTCGACTATTTTTTGTTTGAATGCAGCGTGTCCAGAAGACTCTTCGGAAGCTACGAAGCGCGTTCCGATCTGCACTCCTTCGGCGCCCAGCGCCATGGCGGCCAGCATCCCGCGGCCCGTGGCAATGCCCCCTGCTGCGATCAGTGGCACCGATACCGCCTTGCGCACCATCGGGATCAGCACCATGGTGGTGGTCTCTTCCCGGCCGTTATGCCCGCCGGCTTCGAAACCTTCCGCAACGATCGCATCCACTCCTGATTCTTCGCACTTTCTTGCCGAGCGTACACTTGCAACCACATGTACGACCGTGATCCCGTGATCATGGAGAAAACCGGTCCACTTTGCTGGGTTACCGGCAGAGGTAAATACGATCTTCACCCCCTCCTCCACAATGATATTCATGAACTCATCAACGGCGGGGAACAGCAGCGGCACATTCACGCCAAAAGGTTTATCCGTGCCCTGTTTGCATTTTTGTATGTGTTCCCTGAGGATCTCCGGTGTCATTGATCCCGAACCGATCAGTCCCAATCCGCCGGCATTGCTCACCGCCGCCGCCAGCCGCCATCCCGAGCACCAGATCATTCCTGCCTGAATGATGGGATGTTGTATACCAAATAATTGTGTAATCCTGTTCACTTTACACTCCAAAAAGTAAAAATATGAATCTTTGTCGATATTAAGAAAGAGGAGGTCGGAAAAATGTAGAGTATGAAGAGTATGAAGAATATGAAGTCAGGAGGGAATGGGTTTCCGGATATTTATCTGGGTATTTTATATCCTACCGGCTCACGGGGTTCATTTTTTTGTTGGTGCAGCTCATCAATTCTATGAAGCAGATATTGAAACAGACCGGTCGCAATTTGCGATCAGTTCCGGTTTACAGGCAAAAGGTAATGTGGGAAAGGACGATGTTTTAATGTCACCAACCTCTGCAGGGATAAAAAAAGAGCGCAGAAAATCCTTCCACGCTCTAAATTCGAAATTCGAAATTAAATTCTGAATTCTATACTCTGAATTCTGAATTTATTATCCGCGCCGGTACACCACCGACACCAACGTCTTATCGTCTCCTCCCATGTTAATGGTCAGCCCGTATGGCCGGTCCTCGGGGATCGCGATCTGCGCGGCCCCGGCTCTTCCAGTCAGCTGTTCCCAGATCGTTACAGCCTGGTGTACACCTGTCGCTCCGGTCGGGTGGCCCCAGCCGATGAGGCCGCCGGTCGTATTGAACGGGACTTTCCCATCGCGGGCAGTCTGGCCTGCCAGAACGTAATCCGGACCTTCTCCGTGTCCGGCAAACCCAATGGCTTCCACAGCCAGGATGCCGGCAATGGTGAAGCAGTCGTGACACTCTACCGTGGCGATCTGTTCCTTCGTGATGCCCGCAGAAGACAATGCTTTCTGCACGGCGGCTTTGGTGGTGTCAAGCACTGTCAGGTCGGGGGGCGGAGTGGTGATATCGTTCTCGGCCTGCCCGAATCCCATGACTTCAATGGCATTCTCTTTGGCGATGCCGCACCTCCTTAATCCTTCTTCTGAAACCACAGCAATGGCTGATGCACCGTCTGACACTTTCGAGCAATCGAATACATTCAGGTGATCGACAAAGCTTTTCCCGTTCGGTTCAGTCATTGCCAGGGCTTCCAGATCCTTCACCGTGTTGGTGTATTCCTGTGAGGTCGGGCAGAGACGCCCGTTCTCGATGGCATTGCGGAACCAGCGCGCCATGGCCTGCCGGGTCTTGTCACGCCCGTATTTCTCGAAATAAACCCCGGCCCGGTCGCTGAACTTGCCCGGGAAGAAATAGGCATGGCCGTCCTTGCGTTCCCTGAACCAGCCGGCTGCGGCGAGGATGTCAGCACCGTAGATGGCTTTCACGGTATTCTGTACTTCGACGCCGATGACCAGTGCAACTTCGGCGGTTTCCGCAAGAACCGACTTGATGCCGGCAATCAGCGCCAGGGCCCCGGTTGCGCACGCGCCTTCAACGCGTACTGCCGGTTTGTACCGCAATCCTTCATCAATATAAGGGAAGAACCCGGTCAGGTTGGCTTGTTTGTTAAATCTCGAAGCGATGAAGTTCCCTACCACGCACTCGTCGACATTCGCCGCGCCGCCGATCTGCTTCAGCACGGCCTGCCCGGCTTCTTTCAAGTACTCTTCAAGCCCGGGACGTTCCTTTTTCGGATTGAACTCTTTGCGGCCGGTGCCCATCGAAATGGTGTTGTAGCCGGCAACCATATATACTTTTTTTCTTAGTGCCATAGTGAACCCTCCTAATTTAAATAATCATTGATCGGACCATACGCATGGAAGAACCCGGTAAGCAACACGGTATTCACATCCTGTTCGCTGAATGCGACTTGATTGGCGACGAGTTTTTGTCCGATCTCCTTCGATTTCAGTGCATAGGCCTTCGCCAGTTTCGCCCCCAGCGAATTCATGTCTTTCAATTCGCCGAAATAGGCCCTGAATAGCTCTTCCTTGTTTGGATTCCCGACAGCAGCCTTCCAGGGAACCAGCGCAGCAGGCACGTTACCGAGCTTCGGGTCGCAAGTGGCCGCAATATCAGAGATCGGAACATACGCTTTCTGTTCAGGATCATAGATGCCGGTCACTTTGCCCTTCTCATATTTCAGGAAGCCATCCTTCTGGGAGCCGTCCGGGTTCTGTCCGCCCTTCACCCCCATTTCCATATACTGATCCAACAGCTTGCTGTGGATCCGTTCATCCTTCACGTGCGGGTTCATCACCTTCATAATGTACTGGCAAACATCAACCCCTACATAATCGATCAGCTGGAAGATCCCCATCGGGCGGATCAGGTAATCCTGGCTGACCTTGTTCATGATGTAGACCGCTTCCACGAACGGCATTTTTTTCGACAGCCGCATCGCCTCCTTCATGCCATGCAGGGCATCGCGCATGAAGTGTCCGTTGCCGATGAAGCCGGCAAAGTCGTGCGAGGGCACCTCCACTTTCCGTAAATTTTTAATGAACTGGCTGGCGAACGCGGCCACCTCCGGAAGGGTGTTCTCAGCCCTGATCACTTCGACCAGTTTCTGCACTGCCGGCGGATTATAGAAATGAACCCCAAGTATCCGGCCTTCCAGTCCCGCTTTCCTGTCGAGGTACCCGATGGGGATCGACGACGTGTTGGTGAAGAACCAGGGCTTGTGCGGGTTCTTTTTGTTTATCTGGGAGAAGATCTTCACCTTCAGGGCCGGGTTCTCGCTGGCCGCTTCGAAGATGAGATGCGAATCGTAGGCCGACTCGAGGGTGGTAACCGGCCGGATGAGCGACAGCACATCGATGATGTACTGATCGATGATCTCACTGTTCTCGATCAGGTCGCGGCGATGTGCATAGACCTTGCGAAGCTGAACCGTCTTTTTCTCGGCCGCCTTCAGGACCTGGGCACGGATGTAAGCCATCAGACCCGACAGGGCCTTCTGGCTGATGTCCATGGCATACAGGATGTACGGCTTGTCCTTGTTCTCCGGCTTCAGGGATAGATCGGCCATCTCCATGGCCGTGAGCAGCAGGATGCCGCTTCCCATTTTGCCGGCAGCGCCAAGGACGGTGACATTCTGAAATCTTTCTGCGTATTCCATGTTAAAGTTGATTTGTTTAGACGTTATTCGTGGATTCGTGAACTCGTGAATTCGTGAATTTATTGTGGCCAGTACGGGGCACGTTTCTCGAGAAAGGCCTTCATCCCTTCTCCCGATTCGGGGGTGCCGAAAAGATCTCCGAACATCCTGGCTTCCATTTTGCTTGCGTT
>DAIRDK010000017.1:0-21961 GCA_036796175.1 Bacteroidales bacterium
TTTCCCGGTCAAAGTCACGTTTGGTCTGGTTGACCTGGATCCGGGCCCGCTCCAGTGTTGCCGACGCATCCTGGACGGCGGCGGACAGATAGGTGGTGTCCAGCAATGCAATAACCTGACCCTCCCTGACCACGCTGTTGAAATCAGCAAGGATCTTCGAGATGGTCCCCGAAACCTGCGTTCCCACCTGCACCGTGGTCACAGCACTCAGTGTTCCCGTAGCGGTTACCGTAACTGTAATGTCCCCTTTCTCCACTTTGGCAGTCTTCCATTCCACTTTCGCAGCTTCTTTTGTTCTGAAGATAAACCACCCTCCCACCGCAAGGGCGATCACCACGAGAACGATGATCCAAATGTATTTTTTCATGGCCGAGAAATTACATGATGATCGGATTACCCAGGTAGAAATCCAGGATCTTCCGCTTGAAAATAAAGTCATATTTTGCCTGCAGTACGTTCGACTGGGCCTTATAATAGTTGTTTTTGTCGATGAGGAACGTGATGGCATCCATGACGCCGACTTCGTATTTACGTTCGGAATTCTTGTACGAAAGTTCGGCCGAACTGAGCTGGTCGAGCGTCGCTTCGTATTTCTTCATGGCTGCTTTCAGATCCGTGTAAGTCTGCTCGATACTTTTCCGCAACTCGTTTTTAATGCTCTGTTCAGACAAGGCTGCATTTTTCTGGTTGATCAACGCCCGGTCGATGTTGCTTTTAATTTGCCGGTTGCTGTAAATCGGGATCGACAGGTTAAAATTGATCGTCTGCCCCAGGTTGTCCCAGATCTGCTGATAGAATGGATAATCCTCCGGGTTGACCGAAGTGCCCTGCTTCCGGCTTGAGGCGTAATTCGTGTTCAGGTTAGCTCCCAGGTTGAGCCGTGGCCACCGGGCCCCTTTGCTGACTTTGAGGTCCATCAGCGAACTTTGTGTCCGGGCTGATGCACCTGCGATCTGGGGCATGACGGTAAGGTCTTTCTGGTATACATCCTCAGCGGTCCGGAACAGTTCTGCCGGAGGTACCGACAGGTCGGGGCGGACAATTGAGAACGTGTCGGAGATGGGGATCTCTATCAATTGCATCAGGTTTACCCTGGCTAAGGCCATTGTATTTTCAGCCGTGATCTCCGACAGGCGGTCGGTGGCCAGCTGTGCCTTGATCTGCAGCACATTGCTTTCAGGCACCTTGCCGGCTTTCATCATCTTCTCGGTCTGGTCTACCTGTGCCTGGGTTGCATCCACCTGTTTCTGCGCAACATCCAGGATTTCGTATGCAAACAGGAGCTGGAGGTAAGCAGTAGTGATGTTCAGGGTAACCTGGTCCTTGATCTGGTCGATGTCAAATTTGCCGGCCTCCACGTCCAGCCGGTTTCCGCGGATCGTATTCCTTACCTGGAGCCCGTTAAATAGGACCAGGTTGGTGTTCAGGCCGAAATTAGTCGAGTTATACGCTTGATCGACGTATTGATTGGTCGTTGGATTGATGCTCCAGCCAAAGCTGAATCCTTCGCTGGCATTGGCACTGAGGCTGGGAATGCGGGTGGCCTTGGATTGTTCCAGGGTTACCTGGTTGAGATCATTCGAGAGCCTGGTTTGCGCGATGCTGATGTTGCGGCGGATCGCCGTGTCGAGGCACTGGGTAAATGTCCAGGCATGCTGGGCTGCAACCCGTGACCCCGCAAGAAGGAACAGCGGGATCAGGAACTGAAGTATTGTTTTTCGCATGTTACTGCGGGGTTTGATTGAGATTGAGGATGCTGAAGAAGGAGTCCCGGTAACTCTCCCCGATCGGGATATCCTTATTGCCGACCCGGACCTGCATCCTGTGGACGAACTGGATCTTCCGGAGGTTGATCAGGAAGGAGCGGTGGACCCGGACAAAATCCTGTGCAGGTAGTTTTTCGGTGACCGACTTAAGGCTCATCTGCGTGATAACGGGTTTTTCCCCTGCATAGATCTTAACGTAATCTTTCAGTCCTTCGATATATAAAATATCGTTAAAATTGATCCGTACCTGTTTGTAGTCGGATTTCACGAACATAAATCCTTGCGCAGGCCGGGGTTCGGGTGCAGGAAGGGGCTGGGCCAGGGCCGCTTTGCGCAGGAGGAGCAACTCCATGGCCTTCGTGGCGGCCCTGAGGAATCGTTCATAGGATACCGGCTTTATCAGGTAATCCACCACATCGAGCTCGAACCCTTCCAGGGCATACTTTTCATAGGCCGTGATCAGGATGACCAGGGGCTTCGGCTTAAGCACTTTCAGGAGCTGCAGCCCGGTGATCCCCGGCATGTGGATGTCCAGGAAGATCAGGTCGACCCCCTCATTTTTCAGAAAATGAAGTGCATCCTGGCCGTTGCGGAAACTTTTTACCAGGGTCAGGAAGGAAGTTCTGCGGATGTTGTCCTCAAGAAGTTCCAGGGCCAGAGGTTCATCATCGATGGCAAGGCAACGGATCATGCCAGGTTCATGGTCAGATCAACCCTGAATGTTTCCTCTCCATCGGTAATCTTCAGCAGATGCTGGCCGGGATACAGCAGCTCCAGCCTTCTCATCACATTTTTCAGGCCGATCCCCCAGTCAGAAAGGAGTTCTTTCCCCTCTGTCCTGGTGATCCGGTTTTCGACAATGAACTGCAGTCGATCCTGCCGGATGTTCAGGGTGATGAGGATCACCGTTTCGACTCCGTTCCCAATCCCGTGCTTGAAGGCATTTTCAACGAAAGGGATCAGGAGTAACGGCTCAATGGTCAGCGACCGGGGATCTCCGGTAATGGTGAGATCGACCCTGACGTCGCCGGTCAGCCTCAGGCGCTGCAGCTCAATATAGCTGTTTAAGTAACGGATCTCTTTGGACAACAGTACCTTTTCCTCTTTCGACTCATCGATCATATAGCGCATGATATCCGACAACTTGATCAGTGCATGTTCGGTTTCTTCCGATTTCTTGCGCGCCAGCGAACAGATATTGTTGAGCGTGTTAAAGAGGAAATGGGGGTGTATTTGTGATTTCAGAAAACCTAATTCAGATATAAGCTTCTCTTTTTCAAGAACTTGTTTCTTTCTTTCTCCCTGAAGCCATTGATCGGTGACCCGGATGAATGTGCTGATGGCGAACGCCAGGACGACAGGGAAGAGTGGGATATAGACCGGTTTCCACTCATAGCCGGGGCGTCGTATTTTGAGTCCGAGGTCATACAGGATCTCAAAATAAAAGTAGGTGATGACCATCATGAGGATCAGGATGGAGATGGCCGTGAGGAGATAAAGAAAGATCTTTTTCCTGAAGAGGATCCTGGGGATGATGATGAGGTAATTCACGTAAAAGTAAATACCCGTCAGGATGATCTGGTATCCCCAGAACCTGAGGAACCTCATCCGGTCATCATACGTTTCAAAAAAAAACAGGGGTAAGAATAAAAAAGCAGCCCAGAACAGTACGTGGACAAGAATTACAGGGAATTTAGAATACTGAGTCTCTGGGCTGCGCATGTTCGTCCCGAACATTGATGCAAAATTAAGCGT
Source organism: Bacteroidales bacterium (assembly GCA_036796175.1). Classification (GTDB taxonomy): domain Bacteria; phylum Bacteroidota; class Bacteroidia; order Bacteroidales; family FEN-979; genus DAIRDK01. The sequence continues at coordinate 3,522 of DAIRDK010000017.1, forward strand.
ACCCATCCTCACATAAACAATTAAACCGACGTTCCCTGTAATTCCGATGACCAATACCCGGATCCTGATGATAAATCCCGGATGGCGAATGCCTTTGGCACTACAAAAATCGGTATTTTTCTTTTACCGTTTCACGATCACCATTAAATTTATATTTATATTTTTGTTCCATGCTCAACCAGAAACTCCAGCAGCGGCTCTTACAGAAACTATCACCCCAGCAGGTGCTGGTCATGCGCCTGGTGCAGGAACCTATCCTGTCGCTCGAACAGCGGATCAAACAGGAGCTCGAGGAGAATCCTGCCCTGGAAGAGGCCGCCGGGACAGAGGATGAGCTGGATTATCTCACCGGTGAGGAGGAGATTGAAACCGGGGACGAGAACGACCAGGAAGAAGAACTTTCCGGTGAGCCCGAACTTGCGGCTGAAGAGAATTCCGAATTCGGACTGGAGGACTACCTTGACGACGACGAGACACCCGACTACCGGCTGATCGCCGACAACAAGCGGCCCGACGGTGAAAGCCGTGAAATCCCGGTAGTCAGCAGCGTCAGTTTCCAGGATTACCTCCTGGCCCAGCTGGGGATGAACAAGATCAGCGACAGGGATTTCATTATTGCCGCCAACATCATCGGCAATCTCGATGATGCCGGTTACCTTCGCCGCGACCTGTCGGCACTGGCCGATGATCTCTCGTTCAACCAGAATATCGAAGCTTCACCCCGCGAAATAGAAACATCCCTGGCCCTGGTGCAGTCATTCGACCCGCCGGGGATCGCGGCGCGCAACCTCCAGGAATGTCTCCTCATCCAGCTGGACCGGATCCCCGAAAAAACGCCCGCGACCCGGATTGCCGGGGACATCATCCGTGACCATTTCGACGAATTCTCGAAAAAACATTATGATAAGGTTAAAAGCCGGCTCCGGATCGGCGACGAAATGCTGAAAGAAGCCATCGAGGAGATCCAGAAACTGAACCCGAAACCGGGAGGATCCGTGGGCGATATGGCCCGAGACCAGCAATACATCATTCCCGATTTCATCATCACCAATACCGACGGCGAGCTGGAACTGACCCTCAATTCCCGAAACGCGCCCGAACTGATCCTTAACCGGCAGTATGTCGACATGCTCAGGGACTTCAGCCGCTCAAAGAACCGGGTGACCGCTTCGGAACGCACGGCGATGTCCTTCATCAAAAAAAAGATCGATGCCGCCCGGGGATTTATCGATGCCATCCGCCAGCGGCAGGAAACCCTGATGACCACAATGGCGGCCATCATGGAGTACCAGCGGGAATATTTCCTGACAGGGGACGAAGCCAGGCTGAAACCGATGATCCTGAAGGATATCGCGAACATCGTGAAACTCGATATCTCCACCATCTCGCGCGTTGCGAACAGCAAATACGTCCAAACACCGTTTGGCACGTTCCTGCTGAAGAGTTTTTTCTCCGATTCGGTCCAGAACACCAAAGGCGAAGAGGTTTCCACACGGGAAGTCAAGAAGATTCTGAAAGACACCATTGAAGGGGAAGACAAGACCCACCCCTATACCGACGACGAACTGGTTGACATGCTGAAAGAAAAAGGATACAGCATTGCCCGGAGGACCATTGCCAAATACCGTAAGCACCTGAAGATCCCGGTTGCCAGGCTGAGGATCGAGATCTGAAATCCCCCATTCATGAACGAACGAACGGCCCGCTTCCTCTCCTTCCTGTTCCATCCGCTCATCCTGCCCTGCGTCACCCTGGGGGTGATGATCGCGAACGACCCGGTGGTGAGGCTGCTTCTCTCCCCAAAGCTGATGCTGATGATCCTGGGGATGGCTTTCATTACGACCATCCTTGTTCCGCTCCTGCTGATCTTTCTCGTTTACCGGCTGGGCGTGATCCGGTCCTTCTACATGCGCAGCCGCGAGGAACGCGGGATCCCCTTACTCGTGATCGCGGTGTTTTATTACCTGACGTACTACCTCCTGAAAGGCTTGCATCTGCCGCAGATCTTTCACATGTTCATGCTGGGCGCCACCTTCCTGATGATCCTCCTGATCATCTTCAATTTCTTCCTGAAAACCAGCCTGCACATGGCCGGACTTGGATCTTTCACCGGTCTCATGACCGGAATGGCCCTGCATTACGAAATGAATACTTCCGCATTCATCCTGGCCGGGATCCTGCTTTCGGGGATCGTCGGTACCGCCCGGCTGAAACTCGACGCCCACCGGCCACCTGATCTCTATATCGGATGGCTGGCGGGCGCCGCCGTAATGTTCCTGATCGGCTGGTTGTTCTAATAGGGCAGAAGGAGCAATCCGACGGAGATGGGGTACATGTCGGGGCCTTTGTCCTTCGTGAAGATCTTGGACAGGGAATAATACCCGAACACATGGATCCAACGGTAGCCGAACCGGAGGGTAGGGCCATAGCTGAATGACTCCAGGTTCTGGATCTCGCGGAATTTTACCCGGTACTCGATCGGATCGTAATAATTGTAATTCTCCCCGACGTATTTGGTGTGTGCCGGTAACATGTAGGCGATCTTGAACCCAACGGCCGCCACGATCTTCAGTTTCGATTTGAAATAAAACTCAACCGGCAGCTCCAGGTAGGGCATCGCCAGCTTGCTCCTTCTGACGTTGATCGTATCGGGAGCCAGCACCATGTAAGTTGAATCTTTTGTGTTCTTGAAATAGGCATCCTTGATATACAGGTTCTCTGCACGGAATCCAAGCCCGATTGAAAACCCCAGCGGGCTCTTCCCGAACGGGATATTGTAAAGCGCCATCGCCTGGAAACCCTGGTTTATATCACGGGTCTCAAACTGGTATTCCCTTCCAAGGGCCGTGGTATAATACGGTTTGTTGTTCCAGATGTCGGTGAACATCCCGATGCCGATACTGAACTTCTTCCGGGTCTGTTCATTCACGATCTGGGCCCGGGTCGTCTGGGCGGCCAGCGAAAACAGGATGGCCAGCATCAGCGGACCGGATAATGCAAAAAAACTCTTTTTCATATCAGCCTTGTTATCTGTTTGCAAAGGTACGATTAACGCCACAGCTTTTCAGGATAAATCCCTTTTTTAACCAGTCCGCGGATGCTGTCCACCACGATCTCCCGGTCTTCCCGGTAGGTCATGCCAAACCACTGTTCACTGCAGGGCAACACCCTGACAGTTGCTATTTTATTGTTTATCAGATTATTGACCTCTGTCGGAATATAATATTCCGCCTTGGATTCATGAATGTTCTTCCGGATAAATTGATCAAAGCCCCGTTCCAGCTGTCCGAAAAATGAAGGGGTGAAGCCCCAGAAATTCATTGAAACGATGGTATCGTCGGCCAGCGGGTGATCGGTTCCATTCACCGCATACCGGATCCCGCCACCGGTCCGTTCAATATGAGTCCTCTCTACCACGTCCTGAAGGAATCCCCGGCTGTCGGCCGTGCAAACACCGCGGGATACGGCACCGTAAGCCGAAAGGGTGTTGGAAACGTTGTACCCGACCATGCAATAGTCGTTTTCACGGTCAGGGGTCCAGCCATCATAATACCTGGCCACCGCTTCGTAAGCGCCACGTCCGTAAAAGTCGTCGGAATTGATCACGGCAAACGGCCCGTTGATCGCGCCTGCCGCCATCAGCACGGCATGCCCGGTGCCCCAGGGTTTCTGCCGGGCGGGAGGAACCGTCAGCCCGGCAGGGACGTTCCGGATCTCCTGCATGACATAACCGATCGCGACCTGGTCTTTCAGCTTGTGGAAGAACGCTTCCCGGAAATCCTGCTCGATGGCCTCCTTGATGATAAAGACAACCTTGTCGAACCCGGCCCTGATGGCATCATAGATGGAGTAATCAACAATGGTCTCTCCGGAGGGACCGATCCGGTCAAGCTGTTTGAGACCTCCGTAACGGCTTCCGATACCGGCAGCCAGGATGAGCAAGGTGGGTTTCATTGTTCGGATAAACGCTTACTTCCAGTTTCTTATTTTATACCACCAGCTGGCATAGAGCAGGATGATCACATAACAGGGCAGCAGGATCCAGTAAGCCTCCTGGGAGGTCCACCGGTCGGCCAGCCAGCCCCAGGCAAGCGGCAGCAGGGCTCCGCCCGCGATCGCCATGATCAATACGGCCGAACCGGTTTTGATAAACTTTCCGAGGTCATGGATCGCCAGCGGCCAGATCGCCGGCCAGACAATTGCGTTCGCCAGTCCCAGCACGGCGACGAACCAGATTGAATTTTGGCCCGGGACAAACACGACAAAGAAGGTCAGCAGGATCCCCAGAACCGATGAAACGACTAGTGCGATCCGTTGCGACACCACTTTCGGGATCAGCAGGATGCCCAGCAAATACCCCGCGACCATGGCCACGAGCGTATAGCTGGTGAATGCTTTGGCCGAGGCGATGTCGATCCCGATGGATATGCCGTACCGGATGATCGTATCTCCTGCGATCACTTCAGCCCCTACATAAAAGAACAGGGCAACCGCTCCGAGGATCAGGTGCGGAAAGGCAAAAATGCTGGTCTTGGCAGATGCTTTCAGGTTCTCCTCCGCATCTTCGGGCTCCAGCTCGATCTCGGGTAATGGGGAAAGGCGGATGCCCAGGCCGAGGAAAACCAGCACGATGCTCATCACAAGGTAAGGAGCGATCACCCGGTGGGCCAGTCCGTCCAGGGCTGCAATTTTCGCGGTATCGTCGAGTGTTGCCAGGTTGGCCACGAAGGCATCTCCGTCGCTGAGGATGAAATAGGCCAGGATCAGCGGTGCGATCGCCCCGGCCAGTTTGTTGCAGATGCCCATGATGCTGATCCTTCGCGCCGCTGTCTCCCGTTTCCCGATGATCGTGATGTAGGGATTCGATGCCGTTTGCAGGATCGCAAGACCCGTACCCATCACGAACAGGCCCGCCAGGAACAAGGCATAGGTGCGGAACCATGCAGCGGGGAGAAAGATCAGGGTCCCGACGGCCATGACGAACAGTCCCAGCATCATCCCGTTCTTGAATCCTGTCTGTTTCAGCAGCCAGGCCGAAGGCAGGGCCATCACGGTATAGGAGATGTAGAACGCGAAGGCGACGAACAGGGCCTGGAAATTGGTCAGCTGGCAGGCGATCTTCAGGTACGGGATCAGGATGCCGTTGAGCCAGGTGACAAATCCGAAGATGAAAAAGAGGACACCGATGATGGATACGGAAATGAACTGCTGTCGGCGAATGCCGGCGACGGCAGAGGAGACGGAAACTTCAGGCATGGTTGACGGGATTGGTTCAATGGGTATGACCCCGTCAGCAAAAATAAAGAAATATTGTCACGTTGCACGCAGACGGAGGCTGTTCGACACGACCGATACCGAGCTGAAAGCCATGGCCGCCCCGGCGATCATCGGGTTCAGCAGGAATCCGTTGATCGGGAACAGGAGGCCGGCAGCAACCGGGATTGATATGACATTGTAGAAAAAGGCCCAGAACAGGTTCTGCCGGATGGTCCGCACCGTTGCCTGGGACAAGCGGAAAGCGCTGACGAGTTTCCCGAGGTCCCCTTTCACGAGGATCACCTGGGCGCTCTCGATCGCGATATCGGTTCCATCTCCCATGGCCATGCCCACATTGGCCTCCGCCAGGGCGGGCGAGTCGTTGATCCCGTCGCCGGCCATGGCCACGATGCTCCCGCCGGCTTTCAGCTTGCGGATGTATTCGGCCTTGGCCACCGGGGTCACCTCCGCCTTGAACAGGTCGATCCCCGCTTCAAGCGCCATGTGCGAAGCCGCCGCCACCGAATCGCCGGTGAGCATGTGAACTTCGATCCCCATGGATTGAAGTTCCTCGACTGCTTTCCGGGAGGTGGGCTTGATGGTATCGGCCAGCAGGATCATGGCCACCACCTGCCGGCTCCGGGCCACATAAACGACCGAAGCGGGCTGCTTCCGGCAATATTCCTCTGAAGCTGCCAATCCCACGGGGACAAGGCAGTTGCTGTCCTTCACAAAAGTCCGGCTGCCGATGAGGTACTCGTGCTTGCCATAGAATGCAGTGATCCCTTTCCCGGTGGTACTGTCGAACCCGGTAATGGTTTCGCGTTCCGCTGCCGGTGCCGGGAACCGCTCCGTGATGGCTTTCGCGAACGGATGCTCCGATCGGTTTTCAATCGCTCCGATGGCTTCGGAAATCCGGTCGGTATCATTCAGCACGGGGTCCCAGATGACCTCCGTCACTTCGGGGATTCCTTTCGAAACCGTGCCGGTTTTATCCAGAACGATGGCATTGACCTCTTTCAACTGTTCCAGGCTGACGGCATCGCGGATCAGGATCCCGGCCTGGGCAGCCTTTCCGAGTCCGACCATCAGGGCTGTCGGAGTAGCCAGCCCGAGGGCGCACGGACAGGCGATGACGAGGACGGCCAGGGCGGTGACAAAACCATACTGGATGCCGGATACCGGGTACCAGATGAACCAGGCAAAAAAGGTGATCACGGCAATGATCATCACGATAGGGACAAAATACGAAGCGATCTTATCGGCCAGTTGCTGGACCGGGGCTTTGGATCCCTGGGCTTCCTGAACCAGCTTAATGATCTGGGCCAGCATGGTCTCCGATCCGACCTTTTCGGCAACCATTTTTATACTCCCTGTTTGGTTGAGTGTGGCGCCGATGACCGGGTCACCGGGTTTCTTTTCCACGGGTATCGATTCGCCGGTGATCATGCTCTCGTCAACATATCCCTCGCCTTCTGTTACTTTGCCGTCGGCAGGGATCTTCTCACCCGGCCGGATGACAAGTATATCACCGGGTATGATTTTGGTGATCAGCATCTCTTTTTCCACGCCGTTGCGTATGACACGGGCCGTTTTCACCTGGAGCCCCATCAGTTTTTTAATGGCGCCGGATGTTCTTTTTTTAGCCCGTTCTTCGAAATACCTTCCCAACAGGATGAAAGAAATGATCACTGCGGAAGCCTCGTAGTAAACATGCGGTTCCAGGCCCCGGCTGAGGAGCCATTGCGGGAACAGGGTATTGAACAGGCTGAAGAGGAAGGCCGAACCGGTACCGAGCGCCACCAGCGTGTCCATGTTGGCCTGCAGATGACTGGCCCGTTTCCACGCGATCACAAAGAACTCACGACCGCTCCAGGCCAGCACCGGCAGGGTCAGGATCAGCATGATCCAGTTCCGGTAAGGCAGATGATGGAAGAACATGCCGATGAGGAATACCGGTATGGATAAACTGATCGCCAGGATGGTATTGGTCCTCAGGTTCCGGAGGCGGGCGTTATGGATATCCTTCTGCTCTTCTTCGGTCAGGTCGGCAGTGATCAGCTTAAAACCGAGATCATCCACCACTTGTTCAATCTGTTCGAGGGTCACCACGTCAGGATCGTATTCCACCAATACCTGTTCTCCGGCCAGGTTGACATTGGCCGTACGGATCCCTGCCTGGGCCCCGAGCATCGTCTGGATGCTCGATGCGCAGGAGGAGCAGGACATCCCCTGCACAGGGTATATCTTTTTCACGAATGCCATGATTCGCCTTTTTTTTGCAAAGTTAAACTAATTCTAAATAAGGTGGATGCAACCTTGTTCACATTCTGTTTTCTATTGTATGGAGTTCGATAATATATTTTGAGATCCGGTAACAAAAACAATTTCCCATGAAAACAACTGAAACGCGCTCAAAACATGTATTTCTCCTGCTTGTTGCTGTCGCACTGTCCTGGCCCTTTCAGGGTTCGGCCTTTGGCCAAACCGGCACCTGCACCGTCATCCAGCAACCCTGCAACGGCGACGGGATTCTTCAGACGGACGTCACCTCGGGTATGACCCCCCCCCTCACCTTCCAGTATTTCGATCCGTTCAATACAATTCATATTGCAACCGGATTGACAGATACATTCAATGGAGAAGCCACACCTTATGTCTTTATCTCTGACAACTTTCAGAACTATCTGTGGCTCAACACAGGCATGCAGCCTCCATTCCAGACTGATTATCCTGTAACAGCACCTGCTTATTGCCCCAATCCCGGGTCTGCAACCATTACCGTGAATAACGGGGCTACCCCGGATTATGTGGAATGGTACGACGATTCACAACCATTTCCGGGAACATACATCGGCACCGGCAATCCCATGAGTTTGCCGGCAGGGAACTTTGCGGCCAAGGTATTCTACAACGGCTGTTACGATTATGATGACACTTCCGTGTATATCCAGAATATTTCACCAGTGAACTTTGACGTAGTGACGACCCCTGCAAACTGTACCAACGGAACCGCAACAATTACCAATCTCTCGGGAGGCAATGCCCCGTACTCCATACTCTGGTGGAATGGGGCCACTTCATTCACAGTAGGCGGATTGTCCATGGGAAATTATACCGTGACCGTAACCGATAATGACGGCTGCTTCACACACCGTTTCTTTTATGTTCCGCAATCTGTCCAGATCCCGGTAAACATCGTTATCACCCAGCAGCCCACCTGCCTCGAGCATGACGGGAAAGCCATGGCCTTCGGATCAGGAGGTATGAATCCTTACACCTATCTATGGAGCGATGGTCAAACGACCCAGGAGGCAGTTAACCTTCCGGGGGGTATCCAGGCTGAAGTCACCGTGACTGACGCGAATGGCTGTTTCGGTGGAGGCAGTAAATGGCTTAACAGCTCAACCCCGATCGATGTGACGTACACCGTCATGCCCAGCGCGTGTACGGCGCCGACGGGAAGCGCATCGCTGACGATCAGCGGGGGCACGGCTCCATATACGGTCTCATGGAACACATACCCGCCGCAAAGCGGAATTACCGCAACCAGCCTGGCACCCGGCAACTATGGATTTACCGTTACCGATGCAGTTGGATGCATGCGCACTGGCACAGCGGTGATCCCCCCTCAAAGCATCGTTAACGTGTCGATCTGGTCGACCCATGCGCTTTGTCCGACGAATACTGGAACGGCGGGAGTCAGCGTGTCCGGGATCGCTCCCTTCACCTACCTGTGGAATACCGGGGCTACAACACCCACTATCACGGACCTGGCCCCCGGAGGTTATCACTGCACCGTCACCGATGCCAACAGCTGCTCCGTAACCCGGTTTACCTCCGTGCAGTCGATAAGCCCGGTCAATGTAGGTATTTCATCGTCTCCTGCTACCTGTATCTACGCGGCCGATGGCAGTCTCCTGGTCGTTCCTACCGGAGGCACACCGCCTTATACTTTCTACTGGTCGAACGGTTCGACCTCGAATCCGGCTATCAACCTGGTCCCGGGTAATTATTATGTCTCCGTCATGGATGCGGACAATTGTACAACCGGCAAATTCTGCGTGGTCGGCAACAGCGGCTCCAGCGATGACTGTTATTGCAGGATCGACGGCCATGTGTGGCTCGACACCCTGGAGACTTGCGTGTATACACCGGGCATGCAGGGCCTCGGAAACATCCGGGTGCATCTTGACCCGTTTGGATACACCTGGACCGATGCAACCGGGTATTACTCCTTCCTGGTTCCATCCGGTACCTATACCCTTTCGGAAGTCGTTCAATACATCTATCCGCTCACCCCCTCCTGCCCTGCAAACGATCCGGCGGAACTGACGGTCAATGCTTCTTCCGGTTGCATTCAAACGCACGACTTCTTTAATGTGGTGAACCCTCTGAAGGATGTACATCTGACCCCGGTCAACCTGACCGCGCCGGTCCCGGGCAATACCTTTGTACAGAAATTAAGTATACAGAACGACGGCACGGTATCCCTTCCCGATGTCCTTCTGAACTATTACCCGGAATCTGCCCTTGGGCCACTGTTCTCAGCACCACCTATGGGTTCTGCCGGAAGCTACTATTTCAACTCAACAGCCCTTGGGCTTAATCCGGGTAACGAATCTCAATACCTCGTGACCTATGCTAGTCCAATTCCCACCAACATGCCCCTGGGCACTCTCCTGGAGTTCTCGGGGATCGTGGCACACGATCCACCTATATCCAACTGGCTTGATGATTACACCCCATGGAACAACTGGATCAACTGGACTGCCACGGTTGTCGGATCTTACGATCCGAATTCCAAAGAAGTATTCCCCAAAGGAGTAGGGCCCGAAGGGATCATCAGCGTAAACGATTCCGTTGTTGAATATGTCATCCATTTCCAGAACACCGGGACCTGGTATGCTGAACATGTCGTGGTGACCGATACACTTGATCCCGATCTCAATTGGTCCACTTTACAACCAGGGGCTTCCAGCCACCCCTGCACAACAGAACTTTCTGAAGGCGGGATTCTGAAATTCACCTTCAATAACATTCACCTGGTTTGGAAGGATTGGAACGAGATCAACAGTAACGGATTCGTTGCATTTTCCATCAAACAGAAAGCGGCCCTGTCAATCGGAACTGAGATCCGCAATTCGGCGGCGATCTTCTTCGACTACAACCCCCCGGTCATTACCAATACCACATTGAATACGATCGGTATCCCCGAAGGAGTGCAGTCGTACAAAGAAAATCATGGCCTCCGCCTCTGGCCTGATCCGGCGTCAACAGAACTTCACGCCGATATCAGCAAGTTCGGGCAGCCCGTGTCCATCGGAATATACAGTCTTACGGGAACAAAGGTCCTGTCCGGAGTTCCTGGATCAGGAACTATTCAGAAGATCGATGTCGGCGGTCTGTCTTCCGGAATGTATTTTGTCATCATGGTAAACAGTACCGGTGAAAAGACAACGGGGAAATTTATCAAAAGATAACAGGAAAAATTCTCAGACCTTCGCTTTGTAGAGTTCAAGATTCTCGTTGTCGAAACAGGCAAAGAGTACCTTTTTTATTGCCGTATTTGCCGATAGGAACTCGTTTACAGTGCGGACCGCAATTTCCGCCGCACGTTCTTTCGGAAATCCGTAAATACCGGTGCTGATGTTGGGAAAGGCAATGGTTTCAACACCATGTTCGACAGCCAGTTGCATCGAGTTTCGGTAGGCGTCGGCGAGGAGCTGGTCCTCATGTTGTCCTCCGCCCCGCCATATTGGGCCGACTGTATGAATAACGAATCTTGACGGCATGTTTCCTGCAGTCGTTATGACTGCTTTACCGGTTTCGCACCTCCCCTGCCTGGCAACGATCGTCTTGCACTCTTCCAGGATCGCAGGTCCTCCTGCCCTGTGGATCGCGCCGTCCACGCCGCCGCCGCCCATCAGCGATGAGTTCGCTGCATTGACAATGGCATCCACTTTAAGTTTCGTAATATCCTCCCGGATAACTTCAATCGAAGAACTCATAAACTGATGATTGTATAAATCGTCCTTCGTCCCTCGTCACTTCTTCCTCCCCACCGGGTTGTTCAGGATCAGCCTCTGTTCCGGTCTCAGTTTCATTACCTCCTTCAGTTTCTCCGCATCCATGCTGGCCCGGGTTCGGCTTTCCAGTCCGACACCGGCACAGAAAATGCAGATGTTCTGGGAAACGATCCCGGCATCCTCGTATGCCCAGGCCATCTTCTGCTGCTCTTCACCGGACCGGAACCTGGAGAGGTCGGAAACCAGGACGCAGAAGATCGGGGCCGTTTTGAAATTTTCCTGCCGGCCGGCGACATAAGACCTGTAATCGCCTGTGGCGACCGGTTCCAGCATATGCTGCGCGGCATTGTACAGGTAGATCCCCTCCCGGGTCACCGCATACACATCAATGTCCTGGCTGTTCATGGCCGAAGGGGCGGTCCGCTTGTGTTGGGCGGGGCGGTTCACCCCATTGGCGGCCCACATCAGGTCGGAGAGGTCCCGCAGCGACAGGGCCGTCGTATCAAACGCAGTAGGGGATGCCCGGAGCGCAAGGGCTTTCATAACCGGAAGCCCCCTTGATGTATCCGGAGGCAAGAGGGAAACGGGCTTTAATTCCTGTCCGCAAACACAAGCTGACAGGGATAAACAGATCAGAGAGATCAATAGATTTTTCATGGGTTTGATTTTTTGTCGGGGCAATTCATGAATTGCCCTTACGGTTTTTTATTTGACCGATCTTGAAGGCAATGATCTTCTTCACAAGGGCAACAGGTATTTTTTTCTCCACCGGGAATCTCACCGTGCCCTTCGAGGTCACATAAGCCTTTAGCTCTTCCCCGAAGGCCGTCTGCACCTCAGCGCTTGCAGGATAAAACCCGATATGGCTGGTGTGGGCGGCAAAATAAACCAGGATCCTGCCGAATATCTTAAACGCCGGCATGTTGTAACTGATCACTTCGACTGCTTCGGGTGCAGCAGCCTTTATGGTCTTGCGCAAATCCTGCAGCATCGATTTGTGAGGCTCACGCCGGGACTTGATGTACTCGTCAATGTTCCTGAAAACTAATTCTTTGTCCATCGTGTTTTATGTTCAAAGTCAAACCCTTTTCCCGTCATCCTTCAATCCTTGTATCCCTGTATCCTTGTATCCCTACATTCAATCATCTTCCCAATCGGCCATCCAGCCAATGCAGGATATTCAGCAGCAACCGGAAATTCTCTCCCGCATACGGTGCATTCATCCCGGCCGGCATTCGGTTTGGGCCGGCCAGTTGTGCCGAGAACATGGCTGCCTCCCCGAAAGCAACAACTTTCCCTTTCCCATACTGCAGATAAGCCCCCTGCGCCCAGCCCTGAATGGGAGCCTTGCGTGTCTGGTCGTTGAACACCCATGCCGTATCCGTTTCAAAACTCATCCAGTGGGGCCCGAATGTCAGGATCGGGGTAGCCCTGTCGGGGACAGGAAAGGCCTGCCCGGTGAAGGTTACAATGCGATGCACGGCTTCTGAACTATCCCGGCCCCGTGTAATGACGTTTTCATGCAGGGTGCCTTCGTTCAGTGTGAAATAGGAAGGGCCTTGTGTCAGGGTATCGAAAGCGAATCCGTTGGAAAACCGGAAGCCGAAAGTCTCTGCCAGGTCAGCCGCCGCACCTCCGAACGGCATGTGGTCGGCGATGAGGAACAGGCTGCCGCCAGCGCTCACCCACTTGTTCAGGACCTCTATTTCACTAACGGTAAATGCCGATGGTGTCGGCAGGAACCAGCCTCTGTTGTTGACTTCGTTCAGTGCATTGGCGATCACCAGGATCTTCACCCCGGCAAGCTTCTGTTCAGTAAATTTACCGGCATACGGTTTCACCACATAGCCGTCCTTCTCCAGCACTTTGGCAAAGGGCATGTATCGTCCCTCCATCGTGTGGAAGTTGTTGTGGCCTTCGTCAAGGAATACCACAGTGCCTTTGCCGGCAGGGTATTCCCGATGAGGTATGACCGGGTCGTAAGAGCTGTCGGCCACCTGCTGAGAAAATCCCGGGACCCAGAATCCCAGCATGAACAAAATAAAAAAGGATTTTTTCATAAACGTGGTTTAACCACATGCTACCTGCCACCTGCGTTTTCAACGATCAACTGAACCATCTCAAAACTCACGGCATCGAACATGTTCTCGACATTTCGTGTGTATTCGGTATTATGGCTGAATATGGCATTCTTAACCATGAAGGCTTTGTAATCGAAGTTTTGCGCGCCGATCCAGGTGGCGAGCACGCACCCCACAGAGCTCAGGCCGCAAAGAAAAAGGGTATTGCTGCCTGTTTCACGGATCACTTGATCCAGGTCGGTTTTGTTAAAGCCGTCCGGGTAGGTCTTGATCACTTTCGGATCCGTCTCGAGGATCTTAACCGTTTCAGGGTACTCGAAGCCTTCCGACCCGGGCACTACTCCATACTCTTCACTTTTGTGATAGATCCTGATCACAGGGTACCCGTTTTTATGAAACAGGTCGATCAGGGCGTTGATGTATTCCATCGCCAGGTCCTTGTCCGATGACATCATCGGCAGGAATGCGTTCTGAATGTCGATCACCAGCAGGGCCGGCTTGATCGGTTCTTTGGACTTTTCAACTTTGTCCTGTGCGAAAGAAGGGGCTGAGATGAGGAGGAACAGGATGGTCAAAAGGGAAATGATCTTTTTCATGTCAATGGCTATTGGTTATCGGTTATCGGTTTTGGGTTAAACTAGTTTTGATCTTTCACCACGGAAACACGGAAATCCTATCCCATCATCCTGCCATCATATTATCCTTGAATCCTTGTATCCATGCGTCCCTGCATCCCCTCATCCTTCCCAGGCCTTCTTCAGCAATGCAATATCGATCTTTATCATTTTCAGCATGGCCTCGGTTGCCCTTTGCGCCCGCACTTTGTCGGGCGAGCTCAGCATCTCCATCAGGATCCGGGGCGTGACCTGCCATGAAAGACCGTATTTGTCTTTCAGCCATCCGCAGGCTTGTTCCTGTCCGCCTTCGGAAAGGCGTGACCAGAAATAATCAACCTCCTCCTGCGTTTCGCAGTCAATAACGAAGGAGATCGCTTCCGTGAAATGATACATGGGACCGCCGTTCATGGCGACGAATTCCTCCCCGTCCAATTCGAATTCGATAGTCATGACCATGCCTGCCGGAATGTACGTCCCTTCACCGTAATGCGTGACGGACTTTATCTTCGAATTCTTAAACACCGAAAGATAAAAGTTCACCGCTTCCTCGGCGTTGTCATTGAACCATAAAAAGGGGGTTATCTTTTTCATATTGTTATCGATCAATGGTTGTCGGTTTATGGTTGATTAACTCAAAAGTCAAAACTCAAAGCTACAACTAAAAACTCAAATCTTCTCCGTGGAACTCTGTGATACCTTTGTGGAACTCCGTGACCAAAAAGAATTTACCTGGCACCAATCCGTAAAACCCAAGCATGTTCGCAGTATGGTTTGTTCCCTGGTTCAGCAGGGATCCATACTACGGTTCCGTCACCGGATGTCCGGTACCGCAATGGTTTGTCGCTACCCATCAGGGTCACCGTCTGTCCCGGTTTCAGGAAGGTTTCATACAGCATGATCTTTTCGGGCATGGTTTTTTCATTTTCATCAGGAAGATAGATGGCATATTCGGTCCCGTCTTTCCCTTTGGTGAAGGCGACTTTGCTGATGAAATAGGGTTTTATAGCCCGCGTGGAGTAAATGGCATCGCCGTTGACCTGCATCCATTTCCCGATTTCGGACAACAAGCCGTATGCTCCCGGATCCCAGGTCCCGTCAGGCCCGGGGCCGAGGTTGAGGAGGAGGTTTCCTCCCTTCGCCACGATCTCGCATAGAGTCTGGACGGCCTTGCGCGGCGACATGAACTTCGCATCGGGAACCCAGGCCCAGCCTCCGCCGGCGATGATGCACGACTCCCACGGATAAGGTATGTATTGTTTCGGCACCTGGTTTTCGGGCGTGAGATAATCCTGATGTACCCCCGGCACGGCCCGGTCAACTACGATCAGGCCAGGCTGTCTTTCGCGGGCACGGCGGGCAAGTTCGTCAATGTTGATGTCCTGGCCCCTGTTGTTCTTGTCCACCCAACCTCCGTCAAGCCAGAGGATGTCCATCTTACCGTAACCGCTCATCAATTCGTCGACCTGGGCATACGTATACTGCACGAACTTCTCCCAACGTTCAGGGTACCGGTCAATTCGGTAGTTCACGTTTCGGTCGGGCGTGGCGAAATTCGGCCACCAGTAATATTCGCAGTGCCAGTCAGGCTTCGAAAAATACGCCACTGTCCACAACCCTTCGTTCCTGAACGCGGTAAAGATCTCCTTTGCAATGTTTGCCCTCGGGCTGATACTGAACGGGCAACCCGGATCGGTCACCTTATAATCCGTCGTCTTCGTATCGAACATGCAGAACCCGTCGTGGTGCTTGGTGGTGAAGACGACATATTTCATCCCTGCATCCTTTGCTGCCTTCGCCCACTTCTCCGGATCGAACCGGATCGGGTTGAAGGTGTTCTTCAAATTCGCATATTCCCGTTTATATTCTTCATAATCGTCATTCTTCCGCCTGCACCAGTCCTCGTCTTCTGAACAGATGCTCCACGATTCCACGATGCCCCACTGGCTGTATGCACCCCAGTGCATCAGCAGACCGAACTTGAGGTCTTGCCATTCGGAGATCTTCTGCAGCACGAGCGGATCTGACTCGGGGAAGTACTGTTCTTCCTGTTGTGCGGAGGAGACTATCGAAATCAGAATGCATGCAGCTGTAAAAAATAATGTTTTCATGTCTTTTCATCTTACAGGTTCATTCAACAACAACTTCATCACAGAAAATCCAGCAGGGCTGACCGTGTCCGCCATGCCACGGGGGACAAACCTTCAGTGAGTTGGCCCTGACCTTCACATAACGCACGCTTTCGCCCCTGAATGTTGCACGATACTCCTGCATGAAACTGCCTGTTTTCTGAGCCGGATCGGCGGCAGGTACCGATAAGGGTTCCGAAAACGCTTTCCCATCGACCGAAACCGAAAACTCAACTGCCGTGGGTAAGAAGATCCAAGCCTGGTTGAACTGCAGGAAGGAAGCGGATACCTCCTTCACCGGCTTCAGATCCCCGAGATCGATCACGGCATCCATATCGTTCCCTTCAAATCCCAGCCAATTAAAATGATAGTCGTTCAACCCGAAGAGACCGTCGACCAGGGCATCAGCGCCACCCACGGGGTACTTCTCACTGGCCGGGGTGGTGAGTGTCACACAATGCCTGATGCCGGATGCCGGATACCGGACGCCGGATGCGATGTTAGGTGCAAGGGATTTTTCAAGCCAGGCCCGGATTGAGGCGCGGTAGGATTCGGGGGTGGTCCCGTTCTCATCCAGTGTCGTGATCCCGAAACGGTCGCAACGCACAACGAAGGTGTCAAGCAGGGCCGTCATTCCCGGATCAACGGTTCGTTCCCCGTCTCTCATGGTGAACCACGACATGGACGGATCGGCTTCGTGCAACGAAATGTCGAGCCGGGCATAAAGCAGAGGAAGGCGGGACTTCCTGACACGTGATGCCGGAGACCAGGTGCCGGATACAGGCTGTGTGAGATCAGGGTTCTGTGTCGGTGTGACCGGGTGACCGGGTGACCGGGTGACCGCTTCTTCAGCCTGATCCCACAATGACTCATACTGACTGATCAGCTCCGGGGTCAGATAGGTCTTATAACCGTCAAATGGAAATCCATAGATCCCCAGTCGGCCGTCAGAATCCATCAGTGATTTTGCCATCAGGTCGAGGTACCGGCGGATGTAAGGTGCACCGGCACCGTAATAGCCTTGCAGGAAATCGTCGGTGATCCGTCTGGCATCGGCATCCGGGTTCCAGAGCAACCTGGCGATCAGGTATTGTTTCAGTTCGATCATATCGCTCCAGGAATTGCCACTGGCCTGCTGGAACATTTGCCTTGCACCATATTTGCGGAATAGTTGCAGGTTGGGCTGAATGACGTCGAAATTGGGGAAGGGATCCAGGTAGTTCCTGAACTGAACGACATAATCCCAGATCAGGAGATTGGAGGTGAGCCGGCTCCAGTCGGAAAGGTCCTTCACAAAGCCGGGATCCCTCTTTTCAATGGGTGCGCCGCGGTCGCATTCGATGGTGCACAGCACAACAGTGACGTGATGTGCCGGTTTGATGTTCACCGGCGCATGCCGTGTGTACTGATAGGCCAGCGTTGAGATCTCTCTATCCGGGAAAGCGGCTGCCACCTGGTTCACAAACCAGATCATCGTCCCCGAAGGGCCTCCGTAAAGGGAATCCAGACGCCTGCAGGCTGAACATTCACAAGGCTTGTAGGTATCATTCTGCGAAACCGACCAAGCTTTGGCTTCCGGTTGTACACTCCAGAATTCGTTCAGATTCGCCGTAAGCACCTTCAGCACCTCCGGGTTAGAAAGGCAGAGCTGTCCGTCGGGGACACGCATGCCGCCCACCAGGCTGAAATATTCGGGATGGTTGGCAAAATAGACCGACGGCGGCACCATCTTGCTGAAGGTATGCACCCAACCTCCCTGTCCATAGACTTCATCGTGAAGATCAAGGGCATGCCACGCCCTGTACTCCTCATCCGACCGGGCTGCGGGGCCGTGGATCTCGCGAAATGCAAAGGCAGGCTTTTCAGCCAGGCTGAAGGCATCGGCAGATATTCGCTTGGTTTCAGGTATAGTGGTCATTCCCGGGACATACATGCGTACGCCGAACAGGCGCTCAAGGAATGCATTGCATCCATACCGGAGCCCCTGTTCCGTCAGGGCCGCAATCAGGAAACGCCGGCCGTCAGACTGAAGAATATAGCCATCCGGACCAAGGGTATCCAAACCCGGAGGCAGGATCACCTCAGCATGCTTCTCAGCCGTCACGAGAAAAACCGGGAGGACGTTCCCGTCCGGCATATGCATGGTTACGCTGACTGATTTCCCGGTCGACTGCCTGATCGTTTCCGCAAGGAATAACGAAAGTTTCAGGAACTCCTGGCCGCCGTTCCCGGGAATTATGATCGTCATGTCCTTCTGGGCAATGGACCACAGAGACAAACAACCCAGGAAGAAAGAAACCAGGAACCTCATATTGTTTGTTTAATCACAGG
>DAIRDK010000018.1:0-21947 GCA_036796175.1 Bacteroidales bacterium
GCCGCCGGATCCAGTTCGACTTTCTGGTTATTGCGGGCAACGTTCACGACATCCTCAATGGTCAACCCCGCCCCTGTTATCTTTAATGTTTTCATCTTGTTTCGTTTGTTGAATGATAATTTTCCAATGTATTATTAATTATTAATTATTAATCATTAATTATCATTCGTATTCCCCCCCGGTCACCCAGCAGCGGGCATTGATGATGGCTATGAAGAAATTCTTTTTCATGATCCGATAAGATTGATCAGTTCGTCCATGCTTGCCGTGACCTGGTTGCCGGTCTGCATATCTTTCACGGTTACGTTCCCCGAGCTCAGCTCATCGATCCCGATCATGACGACATAGGGAATATTCTTCCGGTTTGCGTAATCCATCTGCTTTTTGAGCTTCACGGGGTCAGGATACACCTCAGCCGGGATACCGGCCTTCCTGAGCGATGCGACCAGGCGCATGGAATGTTTTTCCTCTTCGGGTCCGAAATTGAGAAACAACACCTTCGTGGATGAGACCAGGGCGGGAGGGAAGAGGCCGGTTTCGTTCATGACATCATAGATCCGGTCGGCTCCGAACGAGATACCGACACCTGACATCCCGTTCAGCCCGAAGATCCCGGTCAGGTCATCATATCGTCCGCCTCCGCAGATACTGCCAATCGAGACATCGATGGCTTTGACCTCGATGATGGTTCCCGTGTAATAGTTCAGTCCCCTGGCTAACCGGAGGTCAAAATCCACGTTGGATGCAAGGTCAAGATCACGGAGGTACCGGACAAGGAAACGTAGTTCCCCGATCCCTTGTTTGCCTGTTTCCGAATTGCCGAACAGGGAATCCAGCACTTCGAGCTTGTGGTCGACAGATCCGTGAAGGGCAAGGATGGGTTGCAGGATTTCGATGGAAGTGGATTTGAATCCTTTTTCCGCCAGTTCCCGGTTTACCTCGGCGACGGTTGTCTTTTCCAGTTTGTCAATGGCTACGGTGAGGTCGGTCAGTTTGCCGGGCTCGCCGATAGCTTCCGAAAGGCCGGCCAGGATCTTCCGGTTGTTCACCAGCACACGGATCCCGATCCCCAGCGCGAAAAAAATATCCCGGATGATCTGGATGAGTTCCACTTCGCACAGCAGTGAATCACTGCCGATCACGTCGGCATCGCACTGGAAGAACTCGCGGTACCTTCCTTTCTGGGGCCGGTCGGCCCTCCACACCGGCTGAATCTGGGATCTTCTGAAGGGGAAAGCAATCTCATGCTGGTGTTGCACCACGTACCGGGCGAAGGGAACAGTGAGGTCGTAACGAAGGCCTTTTTCGCAGATCAGGGAGGAGAGGGTTCCTGGTTCAATGTCCTCCGTCCTCCGTCCTCCGTCCCCCGTCTTTAAAGGTGCAAGGAAATCCCCTGAGTTCAGGATCCTGAACAGCAGTTTATCTCCCTCTTCGCCATACTTGCCAAGCAGAGTGGCGAGGTTTTCCATGGCGGGTGTTTCGATAGGCAGGTAGCCGTACCTGGCAAAAACCGACCGGATGGCATCGAAGATATAATTCCTCCGGACCATCTCGTGCGGGGAGAAATCGCGGGTTCCTTTCGGTATCGACGGTTTTTGTCCGGCCATGCTTGCAAATATAATGGATATCGGTTATCGGTTATCTGTTTATCTGTCCTCCGTCCTCCGTCCCCTAGTCCTTCACCAGCTTCTTATACCGGATCCGGTGCGGTTCATCGTCACCGAGGCGTTTCTTGCGGTTCTCCATATATTCGGAATAACTGCCTTCAAAGAAACTGACCTGGGAATTCCCTTCGAAAGCGAGGATGTGAGTGGCCACGCGGTCGAGGAACCAGCGGTCGTGGGAAATGATCACGGCGCAGCCCGCAAAGCTCTCAAGACCTTCTTCAAGTGCTCGCAGGGTATTGACATCGATATCGTTGGTCGGTTCGTCGAGCAGGAGCACGTTCGCCTCTTCTTTCAGGGTCAGCGCCAGGTGGAGGCGGTTCCGTTCGCCGCCGGAGAGCACCCCGCATTTCTTTTCCTGGTCGGCTCCGCTGAAGTTAAACCGGGCGACATAGGCCCTGGCGTTCATGGAACGGCCGCCGAGCTGGATGATCTCGCTGTTGCCGGAGATCACCTGGAACACGGTTTGTTCAGGGTCGATGGCCGTATGGGCCTGGTCGATGTAGCCCACCTTCACGGTTTCCCCGATCTGGAATTTCCCGTTGCCGGGAGTTTCGGTTCCAATGATGAGGCGGAACAGGGTGGTCTTCCCGGCCCCGTTCGGGCCGATCACACCGACGATGCCGGCAGGGGGCAGGGTAAAGGAAAGATTTTCGAACAATAGCTTCTCGCCGTATGCTTTGGAAACGCCTATCGCTTCAATGACCGTATTCCCGAGCCGGGGACCGTTGGGGATGAAGATCTCCAGTCGTTCTTCTTTCTCTTTCACATCCTCGCTGAGCAGTTTTTCGTAGGCATTCAGCCTGGCCTTCCCCTTAGCCTGCCTGGCTTTTGGCGACATGTGAACCCAGTCGAGCTCCCGCTCGAGGGTCTTTGCCCGTTTGCTCTCCGCCTTTTCTTCCATGGCCAGCCGTTTCGACTTCTGGTCGAGCCATGAGGAGTAATTGCCCTGCCATGGAATCCCCTCCCCGCGGTCCAGTTCTAGGATCCAGCCGGCGACGTTGTCGAGAAAATAACGGTCGTGCGTGATCGCGATCACCGTCCCCTTGTATTGCTGAAGGTGAATCTCCAGCCACTGGACCGATTCCGCGTCCAGGTGGTTGGTGGGCTCGTCCAGGAGAAGAATATCAGGTTCCTGCAGGAGGAGCCGGCAAAGTGCGACGCGTCGGCGTTCGCCCCCGGACAGGATGCTGACCGGAGTATCCGGCTCCGGGCAGCGGAGCGCATCCATGGCCCGTTCCAGCTTGCTGTCGAGTTCCCAGGCGTTATGGTGATCGAGCAGTTCGGTCAAAGCCCCCTGTTTTTCGATCAGCTTGCTCATCTCTTCGTCACTCATGGGCTCTGCAAACCGGGCATTGACCGCTTCGTATTCCTTCAGGAGGTCGACCACCTCCTTAACGCCCTCTTCAACGATCTCCCGCACGGTCTTCGACTGGTCGAACAGGGGATCCTGATCCAGGAGGCCGACGGTATAACCCGGGGAGAACACCACTTCACCCTGGTAGGATTTCTCTTTTCCTGCAATGATCTTCAGCAGGGTGGATTTGCCGGATCCGTTAAGGCCGATGATGCCGATCTTGGCGCCGTAAAAAAAAGAAAGGTATATGTTCTTCAGAACCTGCTTATGGGGAGGGAATGTCTTGCTGACATTCACCATCGAAAAGATCACTTTCCTGTCGTCAGCCATTTCATTTGCTTCGTTGGAGGAGATTCACGATGCGAGCATCAGGTTTTCGATCTTCCGGGTTTCCTGTTCCCAGCTGTAGTTCTCCCTGACGAACCGGTAACCGTTTTCTCCGATTCGTCCGGCAAGGGAAGGATCGTTGAGCAGGGAGAAGATCTTCGCAGCATAGGCCTCGGGCGTATCAGCCACAAGGATCTCCTCGCCGTCCTTTGCCCCCAGGGCCTGGTTGGCCAACGGGGAGGTGATGCAGGGGATTTTCATGGCCATGGCCTCGAGGAGTTTGTTCTGCAGCCCTGTGCCCAGTTGCATCGGGGCGATAAAGATCCTGGCTCCCGCATAGCATTCCCTCATATCGGGAACCCAGCCGCTCACTTCTACCTGTGGGGATTTCAGGACCAGCACCCGCATGTTCGGATTGGCCCCTGCGATCAGCAGGTTCAGGTTGGGTTTCTGCCTGGTGATGATCGGGAGGATCCGGGTGACCAGGAATTCAGCTGCATTGATGTTCGGTGGATAGCCCATGTTCCCGGTGAAGACCAGATCGTGTTTCCTGGGGCGATCGATGGGATGAAAGAAGTCGGTATCCACGCCGTTGGCGACCACAACGATCTGATCCCGGTCGGGATGAGGGATCAGCTCGCGGTCGGGTTCCGAAATGATGATCCGGTGGGTGAATTTCCCGAAGATGTCGTGCTCGTATTTCAGGAGGCGCCGGTGTTCAAGCCGGAGGAACGGTTTCATGAGGAAAGAGGCGGTGGCGATGCGGCGGTCCACACCTTTTGAAAACACATCCTGGTAGTCGAGGGTCTTGGGAATGGGCAGGTCCTTGACATATTCAGCCACCCGGATCAGCTGGCAGAAAATATGATCCGGTTCATACTCCCGGATCAGCCAATGGATCTTCCGTTTGGCCCGCTGATTATAAAAGTAGCCTACCTGCAAGGGATTGCCGTTGAACAACGCGGATATCAAACTGCTGATGATCGTAAGCCGCGAAACCGGGATCACATGGACTGCCTTGGCATATTTGCCCAGGACGGCGAGGGCCTCGTTGTGAAGCACCCCGTCATTCAATGCACAGATAATGACCTCATGGTTCCTGGAGAGCTGTTTGATCTGGTGGAATGCACGCAGCTTATCACCTTTCTCAGTAGGATAGGGAACACGGGGAAGTACGAAAAAGATTCTCATGCAGGGGGCTTGTGTCGGACAAAAGTAAGAAAATCCCTCCTAATTCATGAGCTGTTGATAAAAACTGATCAGGCGGTGGGTGATGGCGTCACGGTCATATTCGGATTCGATCAGCTGCCTGGCGTTCCGGCCGATCATTCTCCGACGGCCTGCATCCTCGATGCACAGGGTGATCATATCAAAGAATTCGCAGGGGGCGTTTGCGATCAGGATATTCTCACCATTTACGTAGCTGATTCCTTCCGCCCCGAGAGAGGTGGAAATAATGGCTTTTCCCAGGGCCATCCCTTCGATGATCTTGATGCGGATGCCGCTGCCGGAAAACAGGGGGACGATCATGACCGAGTGTTTCCGCATGAACGCATGGGCGTCATCCACTTCTCCGAGCACTTCCACATTGGTCATGTTCAGCTGTTTCATCCATTCAGGCATGGCCCTGCCGGCCAGATAATAGTTCAGGGACGGGAATTGCCTGTGAACCTCAGGCCACACGTGATCGAGGAACCACCTGACCCCCTCCTCGTTCGGCATCCAGTTCATCGACCCGATGGTGAACAGTCCTGATTCCTCATTTTCCGCAAGGGACGGGGGATAGATCCGGGTATCCAGGCCAAACGGAATATCGATCACGGGTACTGAAGGGACCGGTTGATCGGCCGAGGTCAGGACATGATTGAAATAATCGGCATCCTTCCAGGTGATCGCTGCGATCCCGTCCACATCCCGGATGACCTGGTGCTCGTATTTCTTCAGGGTTGTGGCCAGGTGGCGGATATACCATTTTTTTAACGGCATGCGGGTCTCTTCGGCCAGCCGTTCCCAGATCAGGTGTTCGATGTTGTGGGCCCGCAGGATGACCTTGGCGTTCGAGTATTTCCGGATGGTCGGAAGGTAGGGGCAGACAAAGATCGTTTCCAGTTGCACGATATCAAATGCTTCAGCCTTCAGGATGCGGATGAGGGCCTTCCGGAAGCCCGGCGTGT
The DNA here is from genome assembly GCA_036796175.1 of Bacteroidales bacterium. Taxonomy (GTDB): domain Bacteria; phylum Bacteroidota; class Bacteroidia; order Bacteroidales; family FEN-979; genus DAIRDK01. The sequence continues at coordinate 5,523 of DAIRDK010000018.1, forward strand.
CAAACCGTTTCACATGATAGGAGCGGCCTGTGAACAGGTTCAGAAAAGCGGCCAGCGGTTTTACACGCAGGTCGACGTCGACCAGCTCGATGCCTGTTTTCACCCGGAACTCTTCCGGAATGCGGGCCGGATCGACTTTATATTTATAGGAATTGACAGCCAGCACCCGGACCCTGTGACCGGCGCGAAGCAGGCCCTCGATCAGCATGTGCATGGCGATCGGTCCGCCTTCTTTCAGCGGCCACGGGGATTTATTGCAGATCATCAGGACATTCATGGGCGGGGTTCACTTGGGATCCGGAATACTTTCTGCACGATGCGGATCCAGGCGTCGACATCGAACAACGACGCATCCGCATTGGCTTTGTAAACAAGAAAAATGCCCAGCGGCAACAGGACGGCCGAGGCAAACCACATGCCCTGCCAGGCGGGAACAGCCCCGACAACAGAATACTTTTCGCCGATAAAGGACATTATATAATATAGGATAAAGAAAAACGCCGCCACCACCGCGGGCATGCCCAGTCCTCCCTTGCGGATGATGGCCCCCAGCGGCGCCCCGATGAAGAACAGCAGAAAGCAGGCGATGCTGAAGGTGATCTTCTTCTGCATGACGATCTCATGCTTGTGCAGCACTTTCTCCTTGTTCTGGAGGACGAGGGTATTGAAGCCGATGGACTCTTTTACAGAAGTAGCCGCACGTTGGGCATTGGCCAGAATGGTCGGCCGTTCTTTCGGATTGAAATTCAGCAGAACGCTTTTTCTGAACGGGGGAGGCGGTTTGGCCGGGGTTACTTCGGCATCAGCGGCGAGGTCGGTATAAAAGGGATATTTCCTGGTCATGGTCACCGAATAATTCGTCTTCTCCTTCGTAAAGTCCCTTCTCAGCGAGTCAATGGATTTCCTCAGCTGGCGCATGTTCTGCATCTCGTAGTTTTTCTTGAACAGGTTTTCGTCCGTTCGCGTCAGCTGCAGGGCCGAGAGGTCGAAGGTCTGGAACTGCTCGGTGAAGCGGGTCCGCTGGAAAGGCCGGGTCCGTTCGCTGTGCTGCATGTCCGTGCGTTCTTCATAATTCGTGCCGTCGAATAACCGGAAGATCAGGAATCGCTTGTCGCGGCTTAGTTCCATCTGGCCCCACCGGGCCACTGTCACCGAGGTATTCCCCTGCCTCTGTCGATGATCGTAGATCATGATGTTTCGTATCGTATTCCCGTCGGCTTCTTTTTTCCCGACCCGGATCACGAAACCGTCGATCCCGTCGTAAAAGACACCCTCTTTCAGGTTGAAAGCCAGTTTCTTTTCCCTGACATCATAAAGGAGGGAGAGGAATTTCAGGTTGGCCATCGGCAGCACATTATTCGCAAAGTAAAACGCCAGGCCGCTGATCAGGATGGAGACAACGATCAGGGGGGCCATAACGCGCCTTAGAGAAATGCCGGCCGATTTCATCGACACCAGCTCGTAATGCTCTCCCAGGTTGCCGAACGTCATGAGGGAAGAAAGAAGAATGGCCAGCGGCAATGCCATGGGAACGAATGTCGTGGAGGCATAAAACAGCAGCTGGAAGATCACGTACCACTCCAGGCCTTTCCCCACCAGGTCATCGATGTATTTCCACACGAACTGCATCAGCAGGATGAACAGTGCGATGAAAAACGTCATGACCAGGGGCCCCAGGTACGATTTCAGGACGAACAGATCGATCTTTCTCATTCGTGCGTAAGCATTCCGATGCAAATATAGGGATACTTTGACAACGGAATTTTACATAAAAATAGTGAAAGGTCTTGGACCGTATTGCTGTAAAGCCTATTTTTGTCAGTCACATGAGTATAAATTGAAGCTTAATTTTTAAAGAAAAGTAAAACTATGAAACGAATTCTCCTTTTCAGTCTGGCCATCCTTATTGGCTTTACTGTGGTTGCGCAGCAGGCGCAACTGAAAACCGGTTTCCGGACTGCAAGTTATTCGATCGGTCAGAAGATCGGCATCGAACCTGTGAAATCCGGCTCGCAAGTCTCCGTGTTACCCCGTCCGGCCGGTATGAACAACAACGACAATCCGAACGTGGTCAATATTATTACATTAGGCACTTCTGCAAATGGATATGGCTATGGATACTGGGGCGGTCAGAAGACCATGGTTTGGGCAGATGACACGCTCAAAGCCATCATCAACCTGCACCGATTGGGACCCGGTTCGTCCCCACCGAGCTTTTCAGGCTATTTAGGGGTTGACCTTGGGATCAACACGGCCCAGCAGGCATCTGACTGGACCAATAACTGGCAGATCTATGCAGCTACGCTGCCCGGCGGCGAATATTATGCCGATGCAGCCAGGTATCCTGCAGGCGGGATCTATGCTCCGTTCGGCTCCACTACCCTCAGCGATGCCTACGCGGTCTATTTTGCTCCCAACCTTTCCAATGGCGGGAACTGGGGCGGTTACAGCTATGGCAGGACCAACCTCGCAAACCAGGCCGATTCAACCAAGCACTTGTACTGGTATACTCCCCCCGTTTATACCTATATTCCGGATGGATTTACGATCACGCAGAACGGGATCGCCCTGGCTTCGGACATCGAACAGGAATGGAGCGGAACCAGTTTTGTCGGTTATACCGGGAACTTATTGGTTGACAGGGGAGTATGGAACGACGGGACCAAGGATTTCGACTATGAACTGAACATGGCGGTTCCTTGCCCCACCACCGATAACCAGCGTCCGTCAACCTCCAGGGTCGCAGCCACCCCCGACGGACAAACCGTTTGGATGGTTACGATCAGCAATAATGGCGAACCCGTCCAGATCGGACCGATGAAGAACTTCTATCCGATTTTGTTCCAGTCCAACGACGGGGGCCAGACCTGGAGCGACCCGATCTCCATCCAGCTCGACGGTCCCGACGGGATCCCCGGCATCGTGGACAAACTCCTGAGCGACTACCGCATCACCCAGGTATTCCAGGCGCCTTATCCCAGCCGGGATGAAATTGCCTACACCACCGCCTTTGACTGCGATCTCGTCGTCGACAAATGGGGCAATCCCCACATCGGGGTCATCATCGGCATTGCCAGCGACCAGCAGGATTATTCGATCCTCACCGGGGAACCGGGCGACAGCATCCTGGGGGCCTATGATATCTATTCCACCGACAAGGGCCTGACCTGGCAGGGAGTCAGGATGGGCATCGCACAGACATTCCGGGGGTATTTCTCTTCCGACCAGACCATCTACGAGGATAACCGCGTCAACATCGCGATCAACGAACAGGGCGACAAGGTGTTCCTGACCTGGCTCGATACCCAGATCCCCGGTGTAACCGACAATGCCAATCCCGACGTCTTTGCACGCGGCTTTGACCTGGTCACCAATATGATCACGAAGAACAGCGGAGGCAATGACGATTGCGACAATGTGACCTTTATCTCGGATATCACGCAGGAGGCCTGGTTTGAAACTACGTCGCACTACGTGTTCACCAACGGGAATGACTTCATCATCCCCATCGTGACCGAGTATCTCTCAGATCCTTTAGACCTGACCCAGTCGGTCACCTTCAAATACATTTCGAACTTCGCTTACACGTATCCCGACGATTTCACCATCTCCACCGGAAATCCCGGTTTCCCGGTTGGTGTTGAAAAGAAAAACCAGGATCTGGCTTCTGTTTCCGTGTTCCCCAACCCGGTAAAAGACCAGGCCGGCGTCTCCCTCAACCTGAAACAGGCTGGTGATGTCACGCTCGAAGTGACGAATATGGTGGGCCAGGTGGTGCTTTCCCGGTCACTCGGAAAGGTTGACGCAGGCAGCCATCGCTTCACATTCGATGCAGGCAACCTTCGTTCCGGCGTATATTTCTGCACAGTGATCGTAAACGGTGCGAAATATTCCACCAAACTGGTTGTCGAATAACCGGATAGCAATGAAAAAATAGGCCGTGGAACCGTCCCGGCCTATTTTTTTTTACTTTCGTGCTTAGTTTTTTATATTTTTGTCTCAGGATTAAAAATTCATTCATTGTTTAACCAAAAAAGAACACCATGAAAAAAAGCCTACTTTTTCTTCTTGCGTTGGTCATTTCTCTTGGGACGATAGCCCAGGTGAAACCCATCTTCAGCAGAGCGCAGAAGGACTTTAAAGTGGAAAGGCCGACGTATCATCATGACGGGACTGTGGTCGGAATGACCTCTCCCAATGTGATCGTTTCGAACAAGGCTACACTCGAAGATCCTACGCTCATGCAAACAAAATATGACCTCCAGAGCAACTGCAACTCTCCGAGGCACATCTATGTTCACCCCGACGGGACCATGAGCGCTGCCGCAACCATGGGCATGGACGAAGCGGCATGGGCTGACCGCGGTACCGGCTACAACTACTTTGACGGTACGGCATGGGACGCCCAGCCAACCGCCCGCATCGAGCCGATGAAAACCGGCTGGCCGAACATTGCAGCCTGGGGACCAGAAGGCGAAATCGTTGTCTGCCATATCAGCGGAACTACCCCGCTGAAAATGTCAACCCGTGCGACCAAAGGCACCGGTGCCTGGACTACTGTTGACATCCCGAGCCCGACCGGCAATCCCGGCATGCTGTGGCCCCGGATGATCACCACCGGCCCCGACCACATGTATGTTCATGTCATCGCCCTGACCGCCCCGACTGCAAACGGCGGACAGGTTTACAACGGCATGGACGGCGCTCTCCTGTACAACCGTTCTCTCGACGGCGGTACGACCTGGGATGGCTGGCAGCAACTCCCCGGCATGTCTGCGGCAGAATACATTAACATCAGTGCCGATACCTATGAATGGGCCAATGCACAGGGCGATACCATCGCGTTTGTCTATGGCGACAGCTTCCGCGACCTGGCTATCATGAAATCAACCGATAACGGCAGCTCCTGGAACCAGACCATCATCTGGCCCTGCCCCTACAACCTGTGGGCAGGTGGTGATACCACCGGGACTTTCTGGTGCACCGACAGCTACGTGACGGCCAACATTGACAAAAACGGTGTGGTTCATGTCCTGACGGGCCTGCAGCGCGCCAACGGCGATGAAGCCGGTGCCACTTACTGGTATCCTTTCACCGATGGTCTGCTCTACTGGAATGAGAACATGCCCACCTGGCCCGAAGTCCTTGACCCGGATCAGCTGGAAGCCGACGGCAACCTCATCGCCTGGTGCCCCGACACCAACGTGTTCTATGTCCAGACCACGCAGCTGGCTTACTACTACAACTCAATGAGCTCATTCCCCGCAATGACCATTGACGACCAGGGCAACATTTATGCTATGTGGTCCAGTGTGACCATGCTCACCGACCCTGACAGCTATCTGCTTCGTCATATTTTCAGAAGGAGCTATAGCGCACAGGCCGCTGCATGGGCTCCCGATTTCACCGATCTGACCGGTGATTTCCTGTATACCTGGACCGAATGCGTATATGAAAGCTCCGGAACGCTTCCTACAACCGATAAAGTTCACCTGGTATTCCAGGGTGACGATTACGCCGGCGTGAAGCTAAAGGGCGACAACGGCGCCCAGGGGCAGACCGCGGTGACGACCAACAGCATCATCTATCTCACCACTCCGACTTACGTTGGGATCAATGATGTGAACCCGAAGCCCAGCTTCTATGTTTCACAGAACTACCCCAACCCGGTACAGGGAACTACGGAAGTGAAAGTGGTGATCGCCAAACCGACCACCCTCTCGGTTGAAGTCGTTTCGATGATCGGACAGAACATGATGGAGATCAACAAGGGGACGGTTAACGCCGGTAACCATTACATCTCCATGGATTGCTCCAGCTTACCAGCCGGTGTGTACTTCTACACGGTGAAGGTGGGCAAGGAGACATCCACCCACAAAATGATTGTTGAGTAGTATATCGTATGTTTACTACTGGAGGGCGGCATAAAAGGCCGCCCTCTTTTTATTTTCCTGATGAACAGGTTGGTCAGGAAGCGAATCCATTTGGACGTGAAGAGTACCCGGTTGGCCGAATTCTTTTGCATTACAGGGGCTCCCCGAAGTACATTTACTCCGAAATCCAAACAGCGCAAGCAGAAAAGTAATTTTTCTTCTGGGTTTTGATGAATTCAGTGAAATGCTGCCGAAAGGCAGAACGAGATCCCCCCTGGCAGCGGGGGGATCTTTTATTTTCCGAAGATTATTTTGTATTTTTGTTAAAAACCAACCGACATGAAAAAATTTACCCTGATCTTTCTCGCCCTGGCCTTTATTGCTGTGGGCATGGCGCAGCAATCACCGTCGTTCACCGCCGGGAAGTTCACCGCAAAAGCGCTTAAAAATAATACTCCTCTTAAAGGCACGGAATGGATCGGATCGAAACCCGTGAATCACTATTCCTCCACCAAGGCCACCCTGGAAGATCCATCCACGATGGTTACCAAGTACGACCTTCAGTCCAATTCAAGCACTCAGAACCGGCTATACCTGTTCCCTGACGGTACGATCGGAGCTACAGCCCAGTGGTCGCACACGGATGCCTGGAACGATCGGGGAACCGGGTACAACTATTTTGACGGTACCGCCTGGGGTACACAACCCTCCGCCCGGGTCGAGGCGACAAAATCAGGCTGGCCTTCCTATGCCCCCTGGGGCCCCAACGGCGAGATCTTTGTTTCGCACCATATGACACAGGGGCTTTATGTGTGTAAAAGAGAGACCAAAGGCACCGGTGCCTGGACATCGACTATCCTGCCCGGTCCGGCTTCAGCTCCCGATATTTCCTGGCCGGTTGTCGTGACCAACGGCCCCGACCACAATTATATCCATATTCTCTGCGTAACCTATGTTGAATACCAGGGAATGGCAGACTGCCTCCTGTATTACCGTTCCCTTGACGGCGGCCAGACCTGGGACATCAACGGCCAGGTATTCCCCGAGATCAGTTCAAGCGACTACCTCACCATCTCCGCCGATACATACCGGTGGGCTGAACCCAAAGGCGATACCCTCTGTTTCGTTGTTGGCGACAGCTGGTATGACTTGTTTATCATGAAATCAACCGACAATGGCAACAACTGGACCAAGACCGTCATCTGGCCCTGCCCTTACAACAAATGGGAAGGCGGCGACACCACCGGTACGTTCTGGTGCCCTGACGGTTGCAGCACGGTGGCCATGGACAAGAACGGGAAAGCGCATGTCATTACCGGCCTACAGAGGGGCAGCGGCGATGAAGGCGGCAACAAGTTCTGGGTACCCAAGACCGACGGCGTCCTGTATTGGAATGAAGACATGCCCCAGTGGCCGGAAGTCCTTGATCCCGATCAGCTCTATGCGGATGGGAACCTGATCGGCTGGCTGCTTGACACCAATGTGTTTTACCTGGATGATGGCCAGATCGCCCACTACTACAACTCCCTCTCCAGTTTCCCGTCCATGGCCATTGATGACGACGGAAATATATTTGCCGTGTGGTCAGGGGCTACGATGAACCTGGATCCTGACAATTTCAGCCTGCGGCACCTGTTCGGCCGGGGATACAACGCTGCGGCCGGCACCTGGAACGAGATCAATGACCTGACGGAAGACTTCCTGTACACCTGGAGCGAATGCGTTTATCCTTCCATGTCGCCGACGACTTCCGAGGGTCAGGTCCAGATCCTGTTCCAGGAAGATGAACTGGCAGGCTGCGGTGTCAACGGGATCCAAAACGGGGTCCAGGGCCAGCAGGTCACCACCGACAACGACATGATCTTCCTGAACCGAAGCAAATATGTCTACTTTGGGATTATCACCGGGCAGGAGGAGCACAACGCCCGCCCGGCATTCGAAGTGTCCCAGAATTACCCGAACCCCGCGACCGATTATAGCTCAGTTGCTGTAAATACAACATTTGGTGATGCCCTGAGCCTGAAGATCACGAACACCACCGGCCAGGCAGTCTATTTCAGCGACAAGGGGACCGTACAACCCGGGCAGCACACCTTTGCGATCGACTGCAGCGGATGGAATCCGGGGATCTATTTCTACACGGTTCAGTCCGGTAACAGTATTGTGACCAAAAAGATGATCGTCAGATAAGACCAGCGGATCGTCAATTTATTTTACTGATCGTGGGGAAGGGGGCGTGAGCCCCCTTTCTCATTAAAAATCATTAATTTTGTGCCCCCGATACTTCATGATGACTGCCCTGTCAACAGAGATCAAAGCGTTACTTGGAAAAGAGTTCCGGCTGGAGCTAAAGCAGAAGTATGTCATCAACGGCATCCTGCTGTATCTCCTTTCCACGATTTTTGTGACCTACCTCGCCTTCGACCGGGTGATCGACGTCCAGACCTGGAATTCCCTCTTCTGGGTGATCCTGCTGTTCGTGGCGGTCAACGGCATCTCTAAAAGCTTTGTCCAGGAAAGCCCGGCCCGGTATATCTATTATTACACGATTGCCAGCCCGCAATCCATCGTCCTTTCAAAGATCATCTACAACCTGGTGCTGATGTCGGTGCTTTCCCTGCTGGCTTTTGGACTGTTCCTGCTCCTGATGGGCAGCCTGGTGGTCAATCCGTGGCTGTTTATCCTGGCCCTCCTGCTCGGGAGTTGCGGACTTTCATCCGTGCTTACCATGGTATCAGCCATCGCCTCGCGTGCCAGCAATAATTTCTCCCTGATGGCGATCCTCAGCTTTCCCATCGTGCTGCCTCTGCTGACCACCCTGATGAAGATCTCGCACTCGGCGCTCACTTCGCCTGCATGGACGGCCACCTGGGGCAGCATCGTTATCCTGCTGACCATTAATCTGGCCGTGATCGCATTGGGGTATTTGTTATTTCCTTATCTTTGGAAAGACTAAATTAAAATTAATAATTAATAATTAATAATTAATAATATTTACAAAATAATAATAAGACTGGAATGATCAAGGGCTTATGGTGGAAGGGGCTGGCCGGCGTGCTGTTGCTGTACGCGATCATCGCCGGGTTCATGGTGAAGGTCCCGATGATCGAGGTGACCCAGGAATCCCTTAGGAACGTATTTTATCATGTCGGGATGTGGTTCGGGATGTTCGTGCTGCTCACCTTGTCTTTTGTATACAGCCTGCGATACCTGACCAGGTTCAGGACCGAGGAAGACATCCGTGCGGTGGAGGCGGTGAATACGGGCCTGCTTTTCGGGCTGCTGGGAATTGTGACCGGCATGATCTGGGCCCGGAATACATGGGGCGCGTTCTGGGTCAGGGATCCGAAACTGGACGGAGCCGCGGTCGGGATCTTCATTTACCTGGCCTATACCATTTTGCGGGGATCTATTGACGATCCTCAGAAGAAAGCCAAGGTCTCGGCCGTCTACAATATCCTGGCCTACATTCTGTGGATCGTATTCGTAATGATCCTGCCGCGTACGGCCTCCTCTTCCCTTCACCCCGGGCAGGACGGACCTCCGCTGATGTCGCTGGAGATGGACTCAGCGGTGCGGCTGGTCTTCTATCCGGCCATGATCGGGTGGATCCTCCTGGGAATATGGATCATGAACCTGCGCGTACGGATCCGGGAAATCAAAAGATCAATTGAACACTGATATGGAAGAAAGCGGAAAAATCTTCGTGGTGGTGGCCGTACTGGCCGTGATCCTGGCGGGGCTGTTCGCCTATTTATTCGTTCTTGACAGGAAAGTAAAACGACTCGAAAAGCAGATCGAAGAGAAAAACGTGAAAACAGATGTATGAAGACAATACATATAATACTGATATTGATAGTTGTCGTTGCCATTGCGGTCGTGGTGAGCACCCTGGCCGATTCGAATACCTATGCTGATTTTACCCAGGCGTCCAGGCATCCGGGCCGGGAGTATCATGTGATCGGGAAACTGAACCGGGAGAAGGCCATTGATTACAATCCCCAGGTGAATCCCAACCGTTTTTCCTTTTACATGTTCGATGAGAAGGGAGTGGAAAAACGCGTGATCTACAATAATGCCAAGCCGCAGGATTTCGAGAAGTCAGAAAAGGTGGTGCTCGTAGGAAAAATGGAGGGAGAGGATTTCATGGCTTCAAGCATGCTGCTGAAGTGCCCGTCGAAATACAACGATAAACAGGCCCCTGAGAAATTCGGGGAGAAGACCTTCTCAACCAATTAGGATGGCATACCGGAGTCTCCGTCACTTTATCGCCGCCCTTGAGAGCGAGGGCGAGCTGGTGCGAGTGGATAGTCATGTTTCACCCCGGCTGGAGATCACGGAGATCGTCGACCGCTTGTCCAAGAACAACGGGCCGGCTGTTCTGTTCACCAACAACGGAACCGATTTCCCTCTCCTGATCAATGCCCTGGGATCGGAGAAGAGAATTTGCATGGCGCTTGGGCTGGAACGGCTGGAAGATGTTCAGAGATCCATCGGGGAACTGGCGAAGCAATTTCTCGGGCCCAGGGCAACCTTGTGGGAGAAACTCCGGCTGATCCCGGCTTTGCGCGATGTGGCGTCCTGGATGCCGCACCGGGTGGCCGGAAAAGGCGCCTGCCAGGAGGTGGTCATGGATCCTCCCGACCTCGGCCGTTTGCCGGTCCTGACCTGCTGGCCGGCCGACGGAGGACCGTTTATCACACTCCCGTGCGTGCATACGCGGGATCCTGAAACGGGGCATCGCAACCTGGGCATGTACCGGATGCAGGTCTTCGGACCTCAACTTACCGGAATGCACTGGCATCTTCATAAAGGATCCGCTCATCATTACCTGAAGTACAAACAGATCTCGCGCCGCATGCCGGTTTCCGTCACCCTTGGCGGTGATCCGGCCTATATCTATGCGGCAACGGCTCCCTTGCCCGAAGACATCGACGAATACCTGCTGGCCGGGTTCCTCAGGAAGAAGCGGGTGAACCTGGTCAAGTGCCTGACCAACGACCTGGAAGTTCCTGCTGACGCTGATTTTGTCATCGAAGGATACGTGGATCCCGGCGAAGACCTGATCCTGGAAGGTCCGTTCGGGGACCATACCGGGTTTTATTCGCTTGCGGACTTCTTCCCGAAATTCCATGTCACCTGCATCACCCACCGGAAACATGCGGTTTATCCTGCCACCATAGTCGGCATACCGCCCCAGGAAGACGGCTGGATCGGCAAAGCGACCGAAAAGATATTTTTGGAACCGATCCGGCTGAGCGTGGCCCCGGAGCTGACGGACATGCACATGCCGCCGGAAGGGGTGTTTCATAATATCGTGCTGGCTTCGATCAGGCAGCATTATCCCGGACAAGCCGTGAAGGTGATGAATGCTTTGTGGGGGGCCGGCCAGATGATGTTTAACAAGATCCTCGTGATCACGGACGAGGATGTCCGTCCTGATGATTACACGGAGGTACTGAGCCGGATTGCCCGGTACACGGACCCGGAAGAAGATATTCACCTGATCCGGGGTCCTGTGGATATCCTGGATCATTCGAGCCGGAAGTATGGCATGGGCAGCAAAATGGGGATCGATGCCACCCGCCGCCAGCAGGCTGCCCGGGAGATCCGGCTGATCCCGCCCGATCCGGATCGTCTGTTGTCCGGTTTTAGCGAATTGACATCTGTAAACACCTCCCTTTTTGACCGGGGAATTCCAGCGGTGATCGTGGGGATCCTGAAAATGGAGGCGGATCAATTGAGGCAGAGGTGCGAAGAACTGGCGGGGAGCGGTCTTCTCGGGAGCACCCGGTATGTCTTATTGATGGATCCTGAAGCCGCCGGCCTGGACCTGCGTGCCATGGTTTGGCTGGCGGCCAACAACATGGACCCTCTCCGCGACTGTTTTATCCCTTTGCGGGGAAAAGACCGACAAGCCGTTTTATTCATCGATGCCACCCGGAAAATAGCCGGAAAAGACGATTTTACCCGGAAGTGGCCGAATGTGATCGTAATGGATGAAGATACCATCCGGGGCATTGATGAGAAGTGGGAACGATTTGGATTGGGCGACCTTCTGCCGTCACCTTCGCACCGGTTCCGCCGGCTGGTTTCGGGGCCTGGGGCGACGGCATTAAAGAATGAAGGAACCATTCTCTGAAAATTTCTTATTTTTGCATTAAACTGTTCTGCAGATGAGAAGATCTACACATGCAATATTTTATATATTTATATTTCTAGTTGTCTGTATATCAAGTGCTTATGCTCAAAATGGGCAAGTCAAAGGAAAGATCGTGGACCAGGATTCAGGGGATCCGCTGCCCTTTGTCAACATCGGGATCAAAGATACCTCGGTAGGGGCATTCACCAATGAGGACGGATTTTTCCGGCTGGAGTTGCCGGTGGGGCGCTACACCCTGATCATCAGTTCAGTGGGGTATGAGAAAGTGGAACGGGAGATCAGCGTCGATCCCCGGAAGCCCCTGGAGATGGAGATCTACCTGAAGAGCGAAGCGCAGGAATTAAGCACGGTCGTTGTATCCGCTTCAAAATATGCCCAGCGTCTGCAGGAATCGATCAGTTCGATTGAAGTCCTGAAGCCGGCCCTGATCGAAAACAAGAACTTGCAGACGATCGACAAAGCCGTGGATATGATCCCGGGGGTCACGATCGTGAATGACGAACCTCAGATCCGGGCAGGGAGCGGTTATGCTTCCGGCCTGGGAAGCCGGGTGATGGTCATGGTTGATGAAATCCCCCTGCTCAGGGGAGACGCGGGGAGGCCTGCATGGACCATTATGCCGGTTCATGACATCGAGCAGATCGAAGTGGTCAAAGGTGCCGCTTCAGTGGTCTACGGATCCTCGGCTCTCAGCGGTGCGATCAACGTGCGCACGGCATGGCCCAAAGAGGAGAAGCATACCACCCAGGTAACGGTGTTCGGCAGCCTGTACAGCGCGCCGGATAACAAATACAAGAAACCCTGGAGCGGGTTCAACCCGATGCAATTCGGGATGACCCTGTCGCATATGCAGAAGTTCGAGCATGTGGACCTTGGCGGGAGCATAACCTATATGAACGACCAGGGTTATATCGGCGAGATCCCCGAATGGGCCGACTCATCGGGGTCGACCACCGGAGCATACGAACGATACTTGAAGGTGACCTTCAACTCAAGAGTAAGATCCAAGCACCACGAAGGGCTTTCGTACGGACTGAACGGTACGATCATGACGGGCAAGCGTTCGGAAAGCTATTTCTGGCTGGATTCCGATACGAACATCTACCGCCCGTATCCCGGCTCTCTCTCCAATTTCCAGGAGCTCACCATGTATTTTGATCCTTTCGCGAAGTATTTCGGGAAAAAAGGAAGCGTTCACAGTTTCAAGAACCGGTTCTTCTACAACAATACGGATGCCACCAATGATCAATCGAACATGTCGGCCACTTTGTACGACGAGTACCAGTACCAGAAGAAATTCAAGCACCTGGGGGACCTGGTAGTAGTTGCCGGTGTAATGAACACATTCTCCTATGCATTCGGGAAAGTATTCTCCGGGAAACTGGCTCCTGACAGCACTACAACAGCAGGTGAAAACGGAACCTATACCTCCAATAATTTTGCTGTCTACGCACAGCTTGAAAAGAAATTCTTCAAACGGCTGAACGTGTTGTTCGGAGCCCGGTATGAATATTTCACCCTGGAGGATCTGCACCAGGGGAAGCCGGTATTCAGGGCCGGTCTGAACTTCCAGGCCTCCAAGGGAACGTTCCTTCGCGCTTCGGTGGGCCAGGGATACCGGTTCCCCAGTATCGGGGAGAGGTACATCACGACCAATACGGGAAATTTCGGCTTCTACCCGAATCCCGACCTGATGCCTGAGAACAGCCTGAACACGGAAGTGGGGATCAAGCAGATGTTCAGGGTAGGGAAGTTCGGCGGTTTTGCCGATCTGGCCGGATTTTATGAGATCTATGACAATTATGTGGAATTCAATTTCGGCATCTGGGGCCGTAGCCTGGACCCCAATAAGAATTTGGGCTTCAAGTTCTTCAATACGGGTCCGGCCCGGATATATGGTATTGATTTCAATACCATGGCACAGGGAGAGATCATCCGAACGCTGAACCTGAGCATTCTGCTTGGATATACGTACGCAGTGCCCCAGTCCACCGATCCCGATTACGTTTTCTACAGTGATAAGAAAATGGATTACACATATATAACGACCTCTTCGGACACCACCAATTATATCCTGAAATACCGCATCCAGCATGTCGTGAAAGCGGATATTGAGCTTACGAGAAAGCGTTGGTCGGGTGGCGTCACGGGCAGGTATTACAGTTATATGAGCAACATCGACAAGTTCTTTTACGATCTCGAGGTTTGGCCGCCCGATGACCCGGCGTTCAACATCGGGATCAAGAAATACCGGGAAGAACATAATCAGGGTAATTTCATCGTGGATCTCCGGGTGAGTTACACTTACCGCGCTTTCCGGTTCTCTGCGATCGTCAATAACCTGCTCAACACGGAATATTCTCTCCGTCCGGGCACGATCGAACCTACACGTTTAACACAACTTCAAGTCATTTATAAGATTTAACCAAAAACCAGATAGCTATGAAAAAACTTTTCCTTTCTCTTACCGCAATCATCCTGCTGGGTGCTGTTGCATTCAGCCAATCCAACCTTCCCAACGGGGATATGGAAGGATGGCACGACGTCACGGTCGGAACTGTGACTTATCTGCAGATCGACGGACCCTTTTTTAATACGCTGAACGAACTGGCAGCGGTTCCGCCACCAATCGGACCCGGTCCGCTGACGGTGGAGAAGGAAGACAATGCTCATTCGGGATCGTGGTGCGCCAAGCTGAAGTCGGATAATTTCACCATGATACCCAATGATGTCTTCATTCCCGGCATGCTGGGATCCACTAAGCTGGACATGGCCAACAACGGCATCAAGCTGGGGTACCCCTGTGCGGGTTGCAAACCCACGAAATTCTATGGATGGTATAAATTTGACCAGGTGAACGGCGACAGCTGTGCAGCCGTACTCCTTGCATCAAAATGGAATACGACACTGCACAAAAAAGATACGATCGGATACTGCCGCACGGATTTTAAAGTCCCGCAAAGCGAATGGACCTATTTCGAATTGCCTGTAACCTATACCGGCTCCGACACTCCCGACAGCCTCCTGGTTCTCCTCGTCTCCAGCGGCGGATTCAGTGCCATCAATCTCATGGGCGGGGTCGGACAGGTCGGCAACACGATGTACGTGGATGACATCAGCATCGATTATCCCCTGGGGATCACACAGGCCCTCATGCCTGAGATCGCTGTCAGGACTTACCCCAACCCGGCAACGGATGTGATGACCCTCGAACTTTCTGCAAAGGTCGGCAACGGCATGCTGGATATTTATGACATGGAAGGCCGGCTGGTCAGCAGCCAGGCTTTGGAAAATACGGTGAACACCATCAACCTGAGGGGACTCGTTCCCGGGCAATACCATTATAAAGTACTCTCGGGCAAGACGATCCAGAATACCGGGTTCATTACAGTGACCAGATAAATCTCTAAAACCAGTTTTATGATCGAAGTCAAGAGTTCTCGCGAAGCTATGGAGCTCGAGGATAAGTTCGGAGCTCATAACTACCATCCGCTGCCTGTTGTCCTGGCGAAGGGACAGGGTGTTTTCATGTGGGATGTGGAAGGGAAGAGGTATTATGATTTTCTCTCAGCTTATTCTGCTGTCAACCAGGGCCACTGCCACCCGAAGATCACAGCCGCACTGATTGAGCAGGTCCAAACGCTCGAACTGACCTCCCGTGCGTTTTATAACAACGTTCTCGGCGTGTACGAGAAGTTTGTGACCGATTATTTCGGGTACCAGCGGATCTTGCCGATGAATACCGGTGCAGAAGGTGATGAAACGGCCCTCAAACTGACCCGAAAGTGGGCGTACAAAGTTAAGGGTGTCCCCGAGAACCAGGCCAAGATCATCTGTTGCGAGAACAACTTCCACGGACGGACCATCACCGTGGTTTCCATGTCGACCGATCCGCAGGCGAGAAATGATTTCGGGCCCTTTACCCCCGGTTTCATCACCATTCCTTATAATGATCTCGGTGCGTTGGAGCAGGCGTTGCAGGATCCCACCGTTGCCGGGTTCCTGGTGGAGCCGATCCAGGGAGAGGCGGGTGTGTTTGTCCCGGACGAAGGCTATCTGAAGAAGGCCTATGACCTTTGCAAGTCGAAGAACGTGCTCTTCATTGCCGATGAGGTGCAGACGGGGATCGCGCGGACCGGGAAATTGCTTGCCTGCGACTGGGAAGGGTTTAAGCCTGATGTCCTGATCCTGGGTAAGGCACTGTCGGGAGGCGTTTATCCGATCTCAGCGGTGCTTGCCGATGATCCGATCATGCTGACCATTCACCCGGGAGAGCATGGCTCCACATTTGGCGGGAATCCGGTTGCCGCGAAAGTGGCCATCGCCGCACTCACCGTGGTTAAAGAGGAAAAACTGGCCGAAAATGCCGAAAAGATGGGAAAGATCTTC
>DAIRDK010000019.1:0-21926 GCA_036796175.1 Bacteroidales bacterium
TCACCACAAACTACCTTGCATACAGCTTCGTCATCTTCGCCAGCTCCTCCGCCACTGCCACCGTTGCCTGTCCGTGTTTCATCCTCCACTGCCAGTTGTCCCGGGTCGTTCCCGGAAGGTTCATGCGTGCCTCGGATCCGAGTCCGAGCAGGTCCTGCATGGGGATGATCGCCGTGCAAGCCACTGAAGCAAAAGCCGCCCGGATAAATTCTTTTTCGATATCGGGGTCGCAGGCATGCAGGTAATCCAGTACATATTGCCGGTCGTCGTGCTTGGCTTTCTCAAACCAGCCGCGCACTGTATCGTTGTCGTGCGTTCCCGTATAGACGATACAATTCTTGGGATAGTTGTGCGGCAGGTAATCGTTTTCCTCGCTCGAGTCGAAAGCGAACTGTAGGATCTTCATCCCCGGCAGACCGAAGGAATCGCGGAGGTCCTCCACATCTTCGGTGATCACGCCGAGGTCCTCGGCTATGATCGGAACTTCACCCAGCGCTTTGGAGATCGCTTTGAACAGATCCTTTCCGGGACCGGTGATCCATTTCCCGTTGATCGCGGTGGTTTCTCCGAACGGCACCGACCAGTAGGCGGCAAAACCGCGAAAATGGTCGATCCGGATCACATCGTAGAGTACCAGGTTTTTCCGGATGCGGTTGATCCACCATGCATAACCTGTTTTCTTGTGATACGCCCATTTAAAGAGCGGATTACCCCACAGCTGCCCCGTCTCGCTGAAATAATCTGGCGGAACACCTCCGACTGCAATGGGATTAAGTTCTTTATCGAATTCAAATAACTCCGGGTGAGTCCAGGTGTCGGCGCTGTCCATGGCGACATAGAGGGGGATGTCGCCGATGATGCTGATGTTGTGCCGGTTCGCGTACTCCTTGATCCTTGCCCACTGGCGGAAGAACAGGAACTGTACGAACTGGTGAAAAAGGATCTCGTCCTGCAGGGATGTTCTGTACGCTTCAAGGTCGGCGGGATTTCTTTCCTTGATGCCTTTTTCCCACTGGTGCCAGGGTTTCTGGCCGAAGTGGGCTTTCAGGGTCATGAACAGGGCATAGTCGTCCAGCCAGTCTTTATTCTTTTCGACGAAGTCGTTGAATGCCTGCTTGCCTTCGTCGGGTTCATACGCGAGAAAATTGGTTGCTGCCTTTTTCAGCAACGGGTATTTCAGCATGATCACTTTCCCGTAGTCGACCGGTCCGTCGCCGAAGTGTTGCATGGGGAGCAAATCCGATGATTTCAGCAGCTTGTCCTGGACCAGCAGGTCAAGGTCGATCAGCAGCGGGTTGCCGGCAAAGCTGGAAAAGCACTGGTAGGGTGAATCGGCATAACCGGTAGGGCCCAGCGGCAGGATCTGCCAGTATTTCTGCTTTGCCCTTACCAGGAAATCGATGAATTCCATGCATTCCCGGCCGAGTGTTCCGATCCCGTAACGGCCGGGCAGAGAGGTTGGATGTAATAGGATTCCACTTGCGCGTTCCATCATATGATTTAGCTTTTATTAATGGCCTGAGGGGACATTGGTGAGATTTTCCACGGTTCGGCTTCTCTTGTAAGTTACGACCAACAAGGTCATGACAGATGCCATTCCCATGCTGATCCCTCCGATATACATCGCATGGGTCGGATTTCCGCCAAAAAACAGATCCAGTACTTCTCCAAGGAAGGTGGAAGCGATGATCTGGGGGAACACGATGAAGAGGTTGAACATTCCCATGAGCACACCAACCTTATCGTTTGGCAGTGCCGGTGTCAGCATGGCATAGGGCATCGACAGGATGCTGGCCCAGGCAATCCCTATGCAGGTCATCGAGAAAAGAAGGCCATACTGGTCTCTCATCAGGGGAATGGATAAGAAACCGATGGCACCGACGACCAGGCAAAGCGAATGCATCAGCTTTGGCCCGGTGTATTTGGTAACTCTGATCAGCACAAAAGAGAATAAAAAGCAAACCAGGTTATATAGCGCGAAGCAGAAACCCGCCCAGGCGCCGGAGTTTGCCATTTCAACGGAACCCGGTTTGGCGTGGAAGATCGTCCCGGCAATGGAGGGTGAAAAATAGACCCACAGGCAGAACATGGCGATCCAGGTAAAGAACTGCACCAGTCCAAGCTCCCACATTCGGCGCGGCAGACGGCCCACGAGGGCGATGATGTCCTTCATGCCCAGGGTCCAGTCGAATTTCCTGTTTTTCATCGCGTTCAATTCCGCCTCTTCAGGAGGAATCTCATGGGTGGTGAAAACAGTCCATAGTACGGCGCCGAGAAAAACCACAGCTCCAATGTAAAAGGAGAGCGTAACGGCAATGGGGATATGTCCCTGACCGGCTCCTTCGACGGGGATACCGAACCAGTTCGTCATCATCCATGGCAAGGCTGAAGCGACGGTTCCTCCAAGGCCGATGAACAGGGATTGTATTGCAAACCCCTTTGCACTCTGTTCCTCAGGCAGGTTGTCGGCAACCAGGGCGCGGAACGGCTGCATACTGGCGTTGATCGTTCCGTCCAGGACCCAGAGCAGACCGGCTGCCATCCAGATGGACGGTGAATTGGGCATCAGGATCAGGGCCAGTGACGCCAGGACAGCACCGCCCAGGATGAACGGTCTGCGCCGGCCCAGGCGTGTCCAGGTGCGGTCGCTGGCTTGTCCGATAAGCGGTTGGATCAGGACCCCGGTGACCGGTGCGGCCAGCCAGAGCAGCGCGATATCGCCGGCATTTGCACCAAGGTAAGTATAGATCGCGCTCATGTTGGCCATCTGCAGGCCCCAGCCGAACTGGATCCCGAAGAAGCCAAAACTCATGTTCCAGATCTGCCAGAAAGAGAGACCGGGCTTATTTCTCATGGGGGAATTTTTCCCAAAAGTAAGTAATTTACAGCTTCTTTGCCACCTCTTCGAGCATCACGGTGGTCATGCTGCTGAGATCGTATTTATCGTGCAACCCCCAATCGCGTTTGGCGACGCTGTCGTCGATGCTGTCGGGCCACGAATCGGCGATGGCCTGACGGAAGTCGGGTTTATACGTGATTTCGAATTCGGGGATATGCTTTTTTATTTCGGCGGCCACTTGCTTCGGCATGAAGCTGATGCCCGCCACATTATAGCTTGAGCGAAGGGAGAGCCTGGATGTATCAGCCTCCATCAGGTCGATGGTGGCCTTGAGTGCATCGGGCATGAACATCATTGGCAGGGCGGTGTCAGGACCGAGGAAGCATTCGTATTTCTTGCTTCGGATGGCCTCGTAAAAGATCTCGACTGCATAATCGGTCGTACCCCCTCCGGCTTCCGTCTTGTAACTGATCAGTCCGGGGTAGCGCAAGCTGCGGGTATCGACGCCAAACTTGTTAAAATAATATTCGATCCAGCGTTCGCCGGCCAGTTTGCTGATGCCGTACACCGTGTTGGGGTCCATGATGCAGGTCTGCGGTGTGTTTTTCCGCGGGGTGGATGGGCCGAAAACAGCGATGGAGCTGGGCCAGAAAATCTTATGCAATTTCACCTCGCGTGCCAGTTCGAGCACGTTCATCAGGCTTTTCATGTTGATCTCCCAGGACCATAGCGGCTTTTTTTCGGCATTCCCGGACAGAATTGCGGCCAGGTGGTAGATCTGGGTGATGCGGTACTTCTGTACCACTTCTCCCAGCCTGGCTGCATCCAGCACGTCGAGGATCTCGAACGGGCCTGATTCGGCGACGTCCCCACAAGCGGGACGGATATCGGAGGCGACGACGTTTGCATCGCCAAAGAGTTTTCTGAGTTCAACGGTCAGTTCGGAGCCGATCTGCCCCGCACATCCGATAACAAGGATCTTTTCCATCAGCTATTGGTTAGAAATCTGGCGCAAAAATAGGAGTTTTCGGGGAGATTTGTGAAGAAGATAACAACAATATGGATAATATGGGAATGACGGATATGTGAATGCATCCGGTCGTTCATCCGCATATCCGTCATTCATGGCATTCTCATATTTTGCAGTATCTTTGCCCAACATTCCATCCCCATGGATCAGCCCCTGATCATTTACAATACGTTGACCCGCACCAAGGGCCCCTTCGTTCCCCTGCATCCCCCGTTTGTCGGGATCTATGTGTGCGGACCAACCGTTTACGGTGATCCTCACCTGGGTCACGCCCGGCCGGCCATCACCTTCGACCTGGTCTTCAGGTATCTGCTGCACCTTGGATATAAAGTCCGCTACGTCCGTAACATTACGGATGTCGGGCACCTGGAGCAGGACCTTGACGAAGGTGAGGACAAGATCGCCAAGAAGGCGCGTGTGGATCAACTCGAACCGATGGAGGTGGCGCAGTTCTATGCCGACCGCTATTTCCTTTTCATGGATGCCCTCAATGTGAAACGCCCCAGTATCGAACCCAGGGCCTCCGGGCATATGATTGAACAGATCGGCCTGGTGCAGAAAATCCTTGATGCCGGGTTTGCATACGTGGTGAACGGTTCCGTCTATTTTGATATTGAAAAATACAGTAAAACCTACCAATACGGGAAACTGTCAGGTCGCGTGCTCGAGGATATGATGACCAACACCCGTGAATTGGAGGGGCAGGAAGAGAAACGTAATCCTGCCGACTTCGCCCTGTGGAAAAAAGCCCAGCCTGAGCATATCATGCGGTGGCCATCACCCTGGAGCGAGGGCTTCCCAGGCTGGCACCTCGAATGCTCGGCCATGAGCACCAAGTACCTCGGCGAAACCTTCGACATCCACGGCGGAGGCATGGACCTGCTCTTCCCGCATCATGAGTCGGAGATCGCGCAATCGACAGCCGCTCATGTCCATGAATCGGTCCGTTACTGGCTCCACAATAACATGATCACCATCAACGGGCAGAAGATGGGCAAATCGCTGGGGAATTTCATTACGCTCGAAGAGTTCTTCACCGGCAACCACCCGGCCCTGGAACAAGCTTACAGCCCGATGACGATCCGGTTTTTCATTCTCCAGGCTCACTACCGCGGGACCCTCGACTTCTCGAACGAAGCCCTGCAGGCAGCTGAGAAGGGGCTTAAAAAATTGCTTGAAGCGGGGAGGACAATGGAGAAGTTAGTAACCCAGACAGCCCCCCCCCCTGCCCCCCCCTTGAAAAAAGGGGGGGACACTATCCCCAAATCAGAACCCTTTCGTCAAATGGGGGGTACTTCACCCACCACCCAAGCTCTTGTTTCCTCCTGCTACGCGGCCATGAATGATGATTTCAACACCCCCACCCTCATTGCCAACCTCTTTGAGCTGGTGCGGATCGTGAATTCTGTTGCGGACAAAAAAGAGGAAGCCTCGGCGGAAGACCTGCAAATTCTGAAGAAAACATACGATACATTCGTGACCGAAATCCTCGGACTGAAAGACGAATCGGCATCCAACCAGGATGAACTGATCGACGGACTCATGCACCTGGTTCTCGACCTCAGGAAGAGCGTTCGGGACAAAAAGGATTTTGAATCGTCGGACAAGATCCGGGAGCAGCTGCAGAAACTTAATATCGTTGTTAAAGACACCAAAGAAGGCACCAACTGGTCGATCGGATGACCAAAATGATGCCCCCTCCCCCTGAAACCAATTATCTGAAACCAATATGAGAACCTTTCGAAACACGATGAAAATGGCCGTGCTGGCAGTTGCCGCTGTTGCGCTGCTGGCCGGATGCAACACAAAACAGGCAAAAATGAAACAGGAATTTGCTGATTTTCTCAAATGGCACGATTCGATCATCATTCCGTTGAGCAAGGATGCGAACCTCGCATCCTGGAACGCTGAGATCTCGGGGAAACCTGAAGACTGGAAGAAATCGGAAGACCTCCAGATCGAGCTGGTGAAGTTCTACGCCGACTCCGCTGCATTTGCAAAGCTGGATGAATTCAAGAAGTCGGGTCTGATCACCGACACACTGATGGCGCGGCAGCTGGACGTGCTTTACAACATGTTCATCATGGCCAAGGCGGATACCGCCAAGCTGAACGAAGAGGTGCGGCTGAGCACGCTGATCCAGCAGAAATACGGCAACTTCCGGACAGAGGTGAAAGGGAAGAAACTCTCCGACAACGACGTGGAGGAGATCCTCCGGAATTCAAAGAATGTGAATGAACAGAAGGAGGCATGGATCGCGCAGAAGAAGATCGGTAACGTGGTCGCCGAAGATGTGATCAAACTGGTGAAGCTGCGCAACGAGATCGCAAAGGAGCTTGGATTCAAGAACTATCATACCATGAGCCTCACCCTGAGCGAAGAGGATCCGAAAGAGATCTCCGCCATCTTCGATGAACTGGACAGCCTGACGAGGGATGCCTTTGCAAGCGTGAAGGGAGAGATCGACGACTATTTTGTTAAGTACTACAACCTGAAAAGCAAGGATGAATTAATGCCCTGGAACTACCAGAACCGTTTCTTCCAGGAAGCTCCGAAGATCTATGAAACGGATCTCGACGTGTATTATAAAGAAAAAAACCTTGAAACGCTTACCGCCAATTATTACACAGGCATCGGGCTTCCCATTGAGAGTATGCTGAAAAACAGCGATCTCTATGAAAAACCGGGCAAGAACCAGCACGCTTTCTGCACCGATATCGACAACAAGGGAGACGTTCGCGTGCTTTGCAACCTCAAATCCAATTCATACTGGATGAATACCATCCTGCACGAGTTCGGGCATGCCGTTTACGACCAGAACATCGATACGACGCTGCCTTTCGTCCTGCGTGAACCCGCACAGACCTTTACCACGGAAGCCATTGCCATGATGTTCGGCCGCATGAGCTCGAATCCTCAGTGGTTAAAAGATATGGTCGGCATTTCTGAGGAAGAAAAAATGAAGATCGCCGACAACTGCTACAAGACCCTCCGCCTCGAACAGCTTGTGTTCAGCCGCTGGGCCCAGGTTATGTACAACTTCGAAAAGAGCATGTACGACAACCCCGACCAAGACCTGAACAAGCTGTGGTGGGATCTTGTTGAAAAGTACCAGATGATGAAACGCCCCGAAGGACGCAACGAACCCGACTGGGCTACCAAGATCCACATTGCCGCCTATCCTTGCTACTACCACAATTACCTTCTCGGTGAGCTGTTGGCCAGCCAGCTGCATTATTACATCGTCACCAACATCATCAAGTCGGAAGACTTCAAGATGCAGAGCTATGCCGGGAACAAGGAAGTGGGAACCTACCTGAAGGAGAAGGTCTTCATGCCAGGTGCTAAATGGTATTGGAACGACATGATCGAAAGAGCAACGGGTGAAAAGCTCACCGCGAAGTATTACGCGAAGCAGTTTGTCAATTGATCTTCAACGGGTGCGCCTCTGTGTTGAACACAAACGATCGTAAGCTCAGTGCCGTTTCCGGCGCGAAAAGCAGGTAGGCGTACTTCAGCGTTTCGGCGAGGAAAAAACTTTCCATGTAATCTTCCAGTTCCATGGTAGTGATGTTTTTCAGCTCTGCAAAACCGGCATCGGTGCGGCATTTTAAGAGGATGTCACCAATCATGCGCTGACCCATGGCCAGGTATTTAGGATCCTTGGTAACGCGGTAAAGGTAGAAGCAGCTTTCGATATTTTCAGGCCGTAACGGATACGCAGGATAAACGATCGAATCGGTGCGGAAGTTGAAGACTTCAGGTTCCATGCCGAACTTCGTCCACATGTAAAAGTTCGCCTGCTGGATTTTCGATGCCGTGAAGACATCTCCCGAAAGGGCTACGATCCCGGCGTAAAAGGCATCCAGGGCCCCGTAATAAGGTTTGGTCTCCTTTCCCAGGAACATGCCGACCCGAGTCAGGAAGATCCCGTTCTTCGTGTTTACCATGAGCTGGGTCCGGATCGCGTTGGAGGAGGTGCGCCAGGCGTTCAGCAGATCCGGGTCCCCGAACATGATCCAGCCTTTATACAGGTATTCGTAATAGGAATCGATCCTCGCTCCGATCTGGCTTTCGGTATTCTGCCACTTGCCGGTGTTGACATCGATGGTTGTGCCGACCAGGTCGAGAGGACTTCTGCGGTTATACACCGCCATCATGGCTTTCTTTGCCGTCTTATAGAATGCTGAATCACCTGTAAGCTGCGTCAACCGCCCGAATTCGAGGATGTAGGTACCAATCTCCGCCGGGTTGCTGAGCGAGTCGCGCACCGCACCGGTCTTTAAATTGACATAGCGCCAGGGCATGCCGGTCTTCGATCTGAACGCGGGAAGCAGCCTTCTGCCCAGGTCTTCTGCAAGAGAGAGGAACCTTTTGTCGCCATCGAGGTCGTAAGATGAAAGAAGGCCGCCAAGCAACCGGATCGATACTTCGAAAAGCTGGACGCTTTCATTGACATCGAATGAAACCTTCGAAAAGACCATCTCCTTCGCCTCTTTCGCTTCGTCCTTCATGCCCATCAAAACAAAGGAATCAAAGGCATCCACCGGCGTCATGCAGAAGGAGGTACCATACCAGTTAACCCCTTGCTTGCTGACCGGCTTCAGCACATCATACCCCGCAGCATAGGTCTTGTAACCCGTCCAGGCATGCTGCATCGCCTCTTTGATCTTTGCGCACTCGGCCGCCTTTTGCTCCGCTGTAAACTCCTGCGCCCCGGCACTCATACCGGTTCCGGTCAGGAGCAAGAATAGTATGGATATTAACTTTGTCACTCTGTCACTCTGTCACTCTGTCACTCTGTCACTCTGTCACTCTGTCACTCTGTAACTCTGTAACTATCACAAGGTAGTAATTCTTCTTCCCCCTCTGCACCAGTATATATTTCTCCTGCAGAAGATGTTCTGTTCCAACGACGAATTCCTCGGCCACCTTGTGCTTGTTGATCAGCACACCGCCATCCTTGAGCATGCGCCGGGCCTCTGATCTGGAGGGGAAAACCTGGGTCTTGTCTGCAAGAAAATCGATGATGGGAATTCCATTCCCTATATCTGCTTTCGACAGGTTGAATTGCGGGACGCCTTCAAAGACGGACAACAGCGTATCTTCGGAAAGCTTTTTCAGGGTCTCTGTGGTTCCCTTGCCAAAGAGGATCTCCGAAGCTTCAACAGCGGCTTCGTAATCCTCGTGGGAGTGAACCCGGATGGTGATATCCTTTGCCAATTCCTTCTGAAGGATGCGCAGATGGGGAGCTTCCGCGTGCTTGGCAGTAAGCAGGTCGATCTCTTCTTTCGACAGAAGCGTGAATTTCTTTATGTACGATGCGGTATCCTCGTCGCTTGAATTAAGCCAGAACTGGTAAAAGTGATACGGTGAGGTTTTCTTCGGATCGAGCCACACATTGCCGGCTTCGGTCTTGCCGAATTTGCCGCCATCCGCCTTGGTGATCAGCGGACAGGTGAGCGCAAAGGCTTCTGCGCCCAGCTTCCGGCGGATCAACTCGGTACCGGTGACGATGTTTCCCCACTGGTCGGAACCCCCCATTTGAAGACGTACATTCCTGTGCTGGTAGAGCCAGCAAAAGTCATACCCCTGCACCAGCTGGTAGGTGAATTCGGTAAACGATATGCCTGATCCACCCTCCATGCGCTTCTTGACCGAATCCTTGGCAGTCATGTAATTTACCGTGATGTGCTTGCCTACTTCCCGGAGGAATTGCAGGAAGGTGAATTCCTTCATCCAGTCGTAATTGTTCACCATCTCTGCGCTGTTGGCGCCACAGTCGAAATCAAGGAATTTCTCCAGCTGTTTGCGGATGCATTCCTGGTTGTGCCTGAGCACGGATTCGTCAAGCAGGTTGCGCTCTTCGGATTTACCGGAGGGATCACCGATCATGCCCGTGGCGCCACCCACGAGGGCAATGGGTTTGTGCCCGGCACGCTGCAGGTGCACCAGCATCATGATCGATGCCAGGTTTCCGATATGAAGCGAATCCGATGTGGGATCATAGCCGATATAGGCCGTTGTCATCTCCTTCTGAAGCTGCTCTTCCGTCCCCGGCGTCATGTCGTGGATCATGCCCCTCCAGCGGAGTTCTTCAATGAAATTCATCCGGAATGTGTTTGGTGCAAAGATAGGGGTTTAGGTTTCATGATGCAAGATGCAGAATCACTCCTGACTCCTGACTCCTGACTCCTGACTCCTGACTTCCCGACTACCTTCCTCTTCCCTTCCCTGTTCTGCCAGGCCTTCCCTTTTTCTCACTCTTTCCTTTGTACTCAGGTCCCGGGCCCATGGCCATGGGTAGGGCGCCTTTGTGCACGCTGCGCCCGATCAGCCGCTCGATAGCGGCGAACCGGTGCTGGTCCTTGGGATTGATCAGCGTGATGGCAACACCCGAGGCTTCTGCGCGTGCGGTGCGCCCGATCCGGTGGATGTAATCCTCGGCATCGTGCGGTACGTCATAGTTGATCACCATGTCGATGTTCTCAACGTCGATGCCGCGCGACAGGATGTCGGTCGCGACCAGCACGTTCACATCGCGGTTGCGGAACCGGTTCATCACCTCCTCACGGGTTTTTTGCTCCAGGTCGGAATGGATCTCATCAACCCGGATGCCGGCTTTCGACAAGTCGCGACTCAATTGCTTCGTGCTGGCCTTGGTGCCGCAGAAAACCAGGATCAGCTTGTCCTTAATGGGGGCCAGGAGGTATTTCAGGAGGGGGATCTTCTGTGTGTCAAAGACTGAATAGGCCAGCTGCATGATCTTTTCGGCGGGCTTCGCAAGGGCGATGCTGACTTCCTCCGGGTTTCTCAGGACTTTCTGCGCGAGTTCCCGGATCTCCTTTGGCATGGTGGCTGAAAGGAGCAGCGTTTGCCGCTCTCCGGGAAGTTGCTGGACGATTTTCATGATATCGTCGAAAAAGCCCATGTCGAGCATGCGGTCGGCTTCGTCAAGAACCAGGAATTCTACTTTCGAGAAATCGACATACCCCATGTTGAGGTGAGCGATCATGCGGCCCGGGGTGCAGATGACGATGTCGGAACCTTCCGTCAATGCCTGCTTTTCCCGTGAGAAGACCGAACCGTCAGTACCGCCGAACACCGGCACGGAACTCACCGGGGTATAGTACGACATTCCCTCCAGCTGCTGGTCGATCTGCATGGCCAGTTCGCGGGTGGGCACAATGACAACGGCTTTTACGTAATGCCCGGCATTGTTTGCAAGGATCTTTTCGATGATGGGAAGCAGGTAGGCAGCGGTTTTCCCGGTTCCCGTCTGGGCTGTCGCGATCAGGTCCCGGCCATCCAGAACTACGGGAATGGCTTTCTCCTGCACCGGGGTGGTTTCTTCGAAACCCAGGGTGTCAATGCCCTCCTGCAGGCGCGGGTCGAATCCGAATTCTGTGAACTTCAAAATAGTCTTATTTAGCTTTTTTCTTCTCTTCCAGCTTCTTGATCACCTCGTCCTGGATGTTCTTCGGCAACGGCATATACTGGTGGAACTCCATCGAGTAGTTGGCCCTGCCGCTGGTCATGTTGCGCAGCTGCGTGGCATACCCGAACATCTCCATCAAAGGTACGAACCCGTTGATCTTCTGCGAGCCTTTTCTGTGGCGGCGCATCGATTCGATCTTTCCGCGGCGGCGGTTGAGGTTCCCGACAACATCACCGATGTACTCGTCGGGGGTGTTCACTTCGACCTTCATCACCGGCTCCAGCAGGATCGGATTGCCCTTCAGGAACGCCTCCTTGAACCCCATGGAGGCGCAGGTCTGGAAGGCCATGTCGGAGGAGTCCACCGGGTGGTGGCTGCCGTCGAGCAAAACCACCTTGACATCCACCACGGGGAAACCGCTGATTATGCCGCGGTCGATGGTCTTGCGGATCCCTTTGTCGACGGATGGAATATACTCCTGCGGGATGTTTCCGCCCTTTACCTTGTCGATGAATTCGTATCCCTTTCCACCGTTGGGTTCCAGACGCATGTAAGTATGTGCATACTGGCCCTTGCCTCCCGTCTGCTTTACATATTTGAAGTTCGTTTCCGATTCAGTCGTAATGGTCTCGCGGAACGCAACGGATGGTTCGCCCACCTCCGCTTCCACCTTGAATTCGTGTTTCAGCCGGTCGATGATGATCTCGAGATGAAGCTCGCCCATCCCGGCGATGACGGTCTCTTCGGTCTCGTCGTCGTAACGGACGTTGAAGGAGGGGTCTTCCATGGCCAGTTTGTGGAGGGCTTCGCCGAGCTTCGACTGGTCGGCACGTTTCGCCGGACTGATCTTGAGCTCGATCACAGTGGGCGGGATGTGGATCGATTCCAGCAGGAACCGGTGCTCGTCGCCGCACAGCGTATCGCCGGTCTTGGTCAGCTTGAGGCCGATCAGCGCGACGATGTCACCAGGACCCGCTTCGGAGACCTCTTCGCGATCCTTGGCATGGATCTTCATGATGCGGCCGATGCGTTCGTGCTTGCCTTTGGTGGAGTTGAAGACCTGCATGCCGCTTCTCAGGGTGCCCGAAAATACGCGGGTGAAGGTCTGTTGGCCGACAAAGGGGTCGTGGATAAGCTTGAATGCTAGCGCCGAGAAGGGCTCTTTCGGCGAAGGGTGGCAGGAGTGGGTCTTTTCGGGATCGTCGAGGTCGGTTCCGACCACGGCTCCAACATCCACTGGCGAAGGCAGGTAATCCACCACTGCGTCAAGCAGGAGCTGGATACCCTTGTTCTTGTAAGCGGCGCCGCAAAAGACCGGCGTGATGAGCATCTTCAGCACGGCCTCGCGGGCGGCATGTTTCAGCATCGCTGCAGGCACTTCTTTCTCTTCGAAGAAGAGTTCCATGATCTCGTCGCTGAACTCCGCGACTTTCTCCACCAGCCTCAGGCGGGCTTCGTCAACCTTTGCCTTGTATTCTGCAGGGATCTCGGTTTCGATCCGTTCAAACTCCTGAAAGATATAAGCCTTCCGTTCAATGATATCGATCATGCCGTGGAACTCTTCTTCGGCACCCATCGGGACCTGGAAGGGGAATGCGTTGGCATCGAGGTATTTGTTCATCTGGTCAACCACGGCATAGAAATCGGCGCCGGTGCGGTCCATTTTGTTCACGAAGGCAATGCGGGGAACGCGATAGCGGTCGGCCTGGTTCCACACCGTTTCGCTTTGCGGTTCCACGCCGCCGACGGCACAGAAGACGGCCACCATCCCGTCGATGACGCGAAGGGACCGCTCCACTTCAACGGTGAAGTCCACGTGTCCCGGAGTGTCGATCAGGTTGACATGATGTCCGTTCCACTGGCACGAGATGGCTGCTGAGGCAATCGTGATCCCGCGCTCCTGCTCCTGCTTCATGAAATCAGTGGTGGCCTGGCCGTCGTGCACTTCGCCCATCTTGCGGCTGGTACCGGTAAAGAAAAGTATGCGTTCGGTCACGGTCGTCTTGCCCGCGTCGATATGCGCGGCAATGCCGATATTCCTGAGTTTTGTCAAAGGCATTTTACAGGGGATTGAATTTGGGGGTGCAAAATTACAAAATTTCGGATTACGAAAGACGAAAGACGAATTAAATTGCGAATTTCAAATTACGATATAATCCCTGTCCGTGTTCTAATATTAATATTTTGTATATTTGATATTCGGATTGTGAAAAGAATGCCAGCTAAACGCTTCTTAATTTTTATGGTGGTCCTGGTGTTAGTCTCTTCACAAACAACGACCTTTGGACAGAGCCAGGCAGGAGGGAAATGCGGTCCGGCATATTTTGTCGTGGTCAGCAATAACGACGGATCGAAGTACGATTATACCAAATACAAGGCACAACCAGGGTCCTTTGTTGTCGGCGCAGAATTCGGTCAAAGGATTTTTTAAACAGTGCGCTTAATGGTCGCGCTGGAATACCTGTTCCGATACTCCAGGATCAACGCCGAAACATCAGGTCATTGGTATCATGACAGCATAAGCTATGCGGTAACTGCAGGAACATTGGATGTACAGATAATGCCTCAGTTCATCTTTGGGAATAAGATCCGATACTATGTTTTTCCCGGTTTGTATTTCGGACCAGTTATCCATTCTCATTATAAAGGAATTACTGATAATTTATATAGTCCGGACCCACCCCGGGATGTTGTAGGTTCTGCAAAAGGGTATTACAATAACTGGGATTTCGGATTAATCGCCGGTGGCGGGGTGGAATTTCCTTTGAAGGAAAATTTGGCGGTCGTGGTCGAGAATATTAACACGATCGGTTTGATAAGAACCAATCCGGGATCTGACTCAGGACGCTTTTTTAATTTCAGGATCGAAGCAGGAATCCGATATATTTTCAGCAAAAGGAATAGCACATCGGATATTCTCTAATGTAACTTGTCGTAATTTGTAATTCGCAATTTAATTCGTCTTTCGTCTTTCGTAATCCGTAATTATTTCAGAGTCCCAGTTCCCCAGCGATTGGCAACATAGCCGAAATGGCAAGCGCCGCAAATTCATCAATAGGGATCCCGATCTTCTCGCACTCCAAAATATTCTCCCGCCTGACCGATGCGGCAAAGGCTTTCTCTTTCATCCGCTTCACCACCGATTTCGGCTTCACACTGGTGAGCTTGCGATCGGGGTAGACATAGGTTGTAGCGAAGATCAGCCCGGTGATGGTCTCGCCCGCTGCAAGGGCATACTGGAATTCAGTGGACCGCTCCTTTCCTGCCGAGCACTCGTTGTGCATGCGGATGGCGTCAAGGATCTCTGCATCAATATCGTAATCCTTCAAAAGAACCTCCGTTTGCGTGCCGTGAATGGTGGGTTCCGCGTTGGTGACCTCTACGTCGAGGTCGTGCAGGAGCCCCGCCAGTCCCCATTTCTCTTCGTCCCTGCCAAGGCGACGTGCGATACCGCGCAATACGGCTTCCGATGCCAGGCAGTGCTGGAGCATTTTTTCGTTTTTGATGTAATTATGAAGAACCTCTAGTGCAGTCTCTCTGTTCATGATGTTTCTTTTTGAACACTGATGAACACTGATGAAACAGATTTTCACAGTATTTCTTTTTCTGTGTTAATCAGTTTCATCTGTGTTTATCTGTGTTCTATATTATAAACCATAATTATCAATAAGATAAACAAGGGCCGCGATCGCGCCGGTTCCCAGCTGCATCTCCCGGGGATGAACCTTATCCCACGTATCCGACGCCGCATGCTGGTAATCGAAGTATCGCTGCGAGTCGCTTACCAGGCCGAACAGCGGGATATCCATCGGCTTGAGGTCACGCACGTCGACACCGCTGCCGCCCTTCTCGAACGACCAGATACCATACGGCTCCAATAGCGGCCTCCAGTTCCTGACCCTCGCTACCTGCTGGAGTGACGCATCGATCGAGAAACCGTACGGGGTAAATCCGCCCCGGTCGGACTCGATCGCGGCCAGGTGCTTTTCATGTTTTTCTTTTACCCAGGCAGCATATGCCGCAGCACCCCGTTGTGCTACCTCTTCGTCCATGAAAACAACCACGCGCAACGTGTGTTTCGGCTGGATGCCAAGCTTTTTGAAGATTCTGAGGACATCGATGGTCTGTGCCACACCAGCCCCGTCATCATGTGCCCCCTGGGTGATATCCCATGCATCTAGATGCCCTCCGAATGCGATGAATTCATCGGGCTTTTCGCTGCCCCGGATCTCGCCAATTACGTTGTACGACGGAACCTCTGCAAACTCCTGCGAAGTGCTCCTGAGAAACAGCTTCAGCGAGGGGTCTTTCTTCAACCAGAGACTCAACGAATCGGCTCCCAGCGTACTGACGGCAAAGGCAGGCACTTTGGGCAGCGTATCAGCATAATGCATGATCCCGGTGTGTGGATAATTGTCATGGGTTTCCGACATCGACCGGTTGATCACCGCAACCGCACCATAGCGGGCTGCCATCGAGGCCCCGCGGGCACGCTGCCAAACTGTCTCGCTGTAGGCTTCGAAAGTGTAAAAGTGAGTCGGATCCATCGGCTGGTCGTAGAAGACGATCTTGCCGCGGATCCCTTTCTCACCCAGTTGCACCAGTTGCTCTTTCGAGGTGACTTCTACGACCTCGGCCGTAATCCCTTCCGGGCCGGTTCCCATGGCCCATCCGAGCGCACAAACCGCGATGTCATGTTCACCTGCCTGCTGAGAGATCACACGTCCCTGCTCCTTCTCGCCGCGTTCCCACTGTTTCACCATGAGCGGCTGCAGATAGACCGTATCGAGCCCCATTGACCGTAATACGCTTTCGGCCCAGAGGACAGCGCTGTCGGCTTCTGCCGTGCCGCAAATGCGGCCCTTGTAATCGGTACATAAGGTTTTCAGGTGGCTGTATGCGGTGGTATCCGACAGGGCTTCGGAGAAGATCTGTTTCACAACCGCAGCATCATCGTTCTTATGACGGGCGCAGGACGCCAGCATCAACAGGGCCAGCGCCGGGTACAGTAGTTTGTTCATGAAAGGAAATTCTAACCTTGCAAAGATACTATCTTCTATCTTTGCAAACCTATGGAAGATCTGCAGCGCATCTGGACCGACCGCTACACAGTGAACTGGTACGAGGCGGACGCCATGAACAGGGCGAGCATCGTGACCATCTGCAAATACCTGCAGGAATCGGCCTGGAACCACGCCAACCACCTGGGTTGCGGCTATCGCACCGCGAATGCCGTAAACCAAATCTGGGTGATTGTAAGACTGCTGGTGAATATGGAACGCTTTCCATCCTGGGGCGAAACGATCACCGTCCGCACCTGGCCGAGAGGCCTGGAGGGTCTGCTGGCGCTCCGCGATTTTGAGGTCCTTGACGATCAGGGGACCCGGATCGGCGCAGCTGCATCGCAGTGGCTTATTCTCGATGCACAGACCCGCAAACCCCAGCCTGCCATGATCGTTCGTGACATCCTGCCGCTGGTCACCAGTGAGCCTGTGATGGATGAGCAGCCTGAGAAGATACATATCCATGATCCCCTCCCCTTCCAGTACACAGTAAAAGCCCGGTACGGCGATATCGACATGTACCAGCACGTCAATAATACCCGTTATCTCCAATGGACCCTGAACCTCTTCCCCGAGGAACAGCTGCGCACACGGCACCTTTCCATGATGATGATCGAATTCCTGAACGAATCCCGCCTGGGCGACGAGATCAACCTGTTCGGCGACCCATCCACCAACCCGTCATTTGCGCGCGGCGTACGGCAGGAGGATGACAAGACCATATTCCGGGTAAAGCTGCGCTGGGGGTGATATTGTTGGGGCGGGTCCATGACCCCGCCCCTATCTACGGACCCCTTCAACCATAAACCATATCCCCGCCGCCTTGGCCAGCAGGTCGATGGTATCGAATGCATCGGCAATGCCCCTGCCTGCAGCCATGCAGCCATGGTTCTCCCATACCACGGCCTGGTGCGTTTCGAAACTCCGGGCTGTGGCCTGCGCCAGCTTGTCGGATCCCGGAATGGCAAAGGGAATAAAACCCGCTCCGTCAGGAACGAACATCTTCGTCTCGGGATGCATGCTGAAGAAGAGGTTGTTCAGGGTTTCTTCCGATTTCATTTCAGGCAGGTGGGTGAGCGCGATCAACTCGGTAACATGAGCGTGGAGGAGGGCTGTTTCCGGCCTTTTCTTCTGCACCAGCATCTGATGTATGGACAGGTGGGTGATCAGCTCAGAGGTTGGTTTTATATCGCTGATATCTTCCCCCGCCGCTACAATATGGTAGGCCGAACCGTTTTCGCTGATATAGATGAAGCAGAGGTTCTCTTCCGGATTTTCAGCCAGGTCACGCATCCGGGAACCTGTTGTGGTCACCAGGAAAACATTCCGTTCCAGCACCGGAAAAGGTTTCTGCATCGGCAGGAACGGGAATGAAGGCAGCTTCTGCAGTTCAGTTCCCGGTACCAGGCTGGTGACATTCACTGACATATTCCCCGCATTCCGTTCCGCCCAGCCCTTATTCCATAATATGTTCGCCGTATCGGTGATCTCTTTCACCACCTTGCGTATGGGTTTGCGCTGGAACAACCTCCGCCCGGCCTGCCTGACCTGGGTCAGATTGATTACCTCGGGTATGATCTGCATCACCATGTCATCGTTTCTTACGGAAAAAGTCTTTCAGAAGCTGCGAACACTCCTCTGCGAGGACGCCTTTGCGGATCTCCGTTTTCGGATGCATCAGCGGCCGGCCGGTGAGTGTATAGCCGCGTTTGTCATCATCGGCCCCATAAACCACAGTCCCCATCTGAGCCCAGAAAATCGCCCCGGCACACATGACACAAGGCTCTAATGTAATATATACCGTACAGTCATTCAAATACTTACCGCCAAGCCACGAAGCAGCTGCCGTAATGGCCTGCATCTCCGCGTGCGCAGTCACATCGTTCAGGGTTTCGGTCAGGTTGTGGGCCCGGGCAATGATGGTATTGTCGGTCACGATCACGGCTCCCACCGGTATTTCATCCTTCTCAAAGGCCTTGCGGGCCTCCTTGAGGGCTTCGTTCATGAAATACTCTTCCGAATATAAAGGATAGGCCATTTATTCTTTTTCACCACATTAGGCACAATAGAGCACAATAGTTTTCTTATGTGACCTATTGGTCTATTGTGATAAGAAAAATCAAAGTTTGATGATTTTGTCACAGTATATGATCTTCCCCTGCTGCCTCGTTGAAACAATATAGGTGCCAGGTTTTTCTGAAGAAATGTCAATCATCAGGTTCTTTGGCCCCGCACTAACGTTTTTGATCTC
Organism: Bacteroidales bacterium; assembly: GCA_036796175.1. Classification (GTDB taxonomy): domain Bacteria; phylum Bacteroidota; class Bacteroidia; order Bacteroidales; family FEN-979; genus DAIRDK01. The sequence continues at coordinate 18,622 of DAIRDK010000019.1, forward strand.
ATTTTTCACTACCTGTCCTGAAAGGGTCATGACGGTGATCGTAACTTCTCCCTTGTTTTGCAGATTCATCGACAACGTGAAAGACCCGCTGGTCGGATTGGGGAATAGTTTATGCTCTCTTGCCTTCAGTTCGGTCACTCCGGTCGAGATGTCGTAAACAGCCGTGAATAGCCCCCGGCCATGCGTGGCGGCAAGCACGGTGTTATCGGATTTGCGGATCTGCAGCATATCGACCCGCACATTGGCCATGCCCTCCGATGCGGGGACCCAAACAGGATCTGCCGTGCTGAGGTCGTCGGTGGTCCACACTCCCGTTTCCGTCGCCAGCAGGGCATGCCGGGCATCACCTGGATAATAAAGTCCCCAGCGGACGGGCATGTCGGGCAGGTTCCCCTCCTTCTCCTGCCAGGTAGCCCCCCCGTCATAGGTCTGCCACACCGAGGTGACACCATAATTAGAGAACGTGACAAGCAAGGTATCTTCTGAATTCCCGATGGCGATGCTCGAGATATTGCCCGCAGGGAAATCGTTGCTGCCGATCTCTGTCGTGGTTGGTATTCCCTGGCAATTTTCCGCTTTGAACAGCCTCCCGGCCTGCGTCCCGACAAACAGGGTCGCTTTGCCTGGTGCAGAGTGCGGGGAGTATCTTAACGCCGAGAAATAGGTCTGGGATCCCGTGCCCATGTTGAGGTATGCCCCGGTCCCATTGTTCATGTAATCGGTCAGCCGGAGGATCTGGTCGGAATGATTGCCGATGTAATCGACAGCGTTGGCGTAGATCGCGTTAAGTTTATAGTCGAGGTCGGCAGGACAGACGAAGGTGCCGCTCGACCAGTTCCACAGCCCGTTCACCAGGTTTCCGTAATTGAAGATATAATACTGGTTATAATAGATCGATGAGATCATGACGGCAGGGTCGTTCTGGTCGAAGAAGCAATACGCCCCGTCGCCACCGCTGACCATATCGTTGATGGTTAGCGGAGTCCCTGTATAATACAGCGATCCGTTGTCCTGCAATCCGCCGATGAACACATCAGTACCTGATGTCGGACTGATGGCGCAGGTATAAAACTGAAGTGTATTGTAATTCACATTGTGCTCTTCAAGGGTCGGCTGGATGATGTTGCCGTTCGACGTGTAGAATACACCGCCGTCGCTTCCGAACAGCACTTCACTCGAGGAGTTGGGTTTGAATACAATGATGTGCTGGTCCGCATGGATGTAAGTGGGACCGCCCCCGCCGTACATCATGGACCAGTCGCTGATCCGGTTCCAGGTGTTGCCGCCGTTCAGGGTATGATGGACGTCGAGCCCGCCGATATAGACATGGTCCGCGTTGTTCGGATCGACCGCGATATCCAGGGCATGCCAGGCAATGGTGGCGAAGTTGATGCCGGAGGTCAGGTTGTTCGGGACGTTTTTCTTGACCCATGAAAAGCCGTTGTCATCTGAACGAAGGATGTGGAAGCAGTAGAAATACTTGAAATTGTTCTCCGGGTTGATAAAACCGGAGGCGATCAGGGCATAGACCACGTTGGGCGAGCTTTTCGATGTAGCCAGCACGACCCTTCCCGGGATGGGATATTCGCTTCCGCTCTCGATCTCGGCCTTATAGTCCTCATTCACAACCCAGCTGTCGGGTAAGCCCGAATCGCTGTACAGGATCGTTGCCCCGCCTTCGTCATTCAGGTTGGGACGTGTGCCGACATAAATCCTGCCGTTGGCATCCATATCGATATCCGAAACGGCATAGGGAACATTTGACCCCGTGATATCAGGCAGAACCTGTGTCCATGTAACACCATCATCTTCTGAACGGTAAAGACCGTCGCTCGGCTGGCTCTGGTGGGCTCCGTGATATAATCCCGACACCACCCCGGCATAGATCACGCTATTCCCGTTCTCATTCCTGACCAGAATGTCAGTCACATAAACGAAATCTGCAGTTGAAGGCAATTGAGCCCAAGTCATGCCCCCGTCGGTAGAGCGCCAGATGCCCTGCCCGAGGCCCGAGCTTTCCCGATATGTGATCAAAGCGGTTTCCGGTTCTCCGGTCCCGATGTAGAAGGTCTGCGTATTATTGGGATCATAGGTGATGCAGCGGATGGCAAGCACCGGCCAGAAATCACCAACCGGGACCCAGGAGGAGAATTCGCTCTGGATATTGGTATTGTACCACAACCCTCCCGTGACTCCGCCGGCCCATACCTTTTTCCCGGCCGGATCGTTCGGGTCGTACATGATCGCCCGCGTCCGTCCGCCCATATCGGCACCGTATCCCTGCCAGGTCATCGGGGTCAGGTTACTCTTCAGCGATGCGGCCATCCGGGTCTCTTCATACGCCTTCACCAGCCGTTCACGCGGAACCGTGCCGGTTGCCGGGTCAACCGTCATCAGGTATTCCTGGAAGGCCGCCATGTCCGGGCTGTCGACGGTTTTTCCGTTGTTGTCTTTTCGCATTTCCGGCGCTTGGCGGTACTCGCCGGCGAGGAACTGTTCAAACGCGGTCCGGCGATCCATCCGGCCTTTCTCCAGGTCAGAAACAGATCGTAAGAAAGAGCTGGTAACCAAGGTTCCGGCTGTAACAAATAACAACAAAGGCAATAAGAGATCTCTTTTCATGTCAACGGTCTTTTCGATGCCTCAAAATTAACGTATTTTAGCGTGGGTTTGGTGTTCTTCCCAGGTCACCCTGTCACTCTGTTACCCTGTCACTTAGATTTATTTATATTTTTGCATAAAATAAAACCACAGAATGATGAAAACCAACGTAGGAAAAACCGACATGATCATCCGGATCATCCTGGCCGTAGTGATCTTTGCCCTGGGATTTATTTATAAAAGCTGGTGGGGACTGGTAGGCCTCATTCCCCTGCTCACCGCCATTGTCCGGTTCTGCCCTGCCTACTGGCCATTCGGGATCAGTACCGGGAAAAAAGAATAAAATTATTTGTAATTGGTCTGTTTTTAAATTATCTTTGTGACGTTTAATCATCCGAACCATGAAAATGACGTCATATCTGTTCTATTTCCTGTTTGCAGCCGGATTTATTTTCTCAATGGTTGTTCTGGGCCTTAACCCGGCTGATCAGAAACAGGCGACCGCCAGTTCAAAGAGTATCAAACAAGTCAAGGAAGCAAATAGGAAATCCGTTTGGCTGAACTCCAGGAACTTTCCCTACTACCAGGAAAGACAATGCCCTTTTTATATCATCAAGCCGGGCTGCTGACTTCCTGAATTCCTGACTCCTGACTCCTGATTATTTCAATGAGTTGGTCCACATCATATGAATCACTCAGGTGAT
>DAIRDK010000020.1:0-21774 GCA_036796175.1 Bacteroidales bacterium
TACCGCCATCCGTTCCCTAATGAAAGCGGGTGATGAAACGGTGAAAAAATATGACCTTTCCTGCCTGCGCCACCTGGCCTCAGTAGGTGAACCGCTGAACTCCGAGGCGGTGATCTGGTCGGAAAAAGTGTTCGGGAAACCATTCCTGGATACTTACTGGCAGACCGAGACCGGTTCGATCATGATCACCAACTTCCCCGGGATGAAGATCAAGCCCGGTTCCATGGGCAAACCCTTCCCCGGCATCACGGCAACTGTGATCGACGCCGAGAAGTACGAACCATTCGGGGAAACAGGCAAGATCGGCCTGATTGCCATCAAGCCCGGCTGGCCCTCGATGATGAGGACTTACTGGAAGAACGAAGAGACTTACAAGAACAAGTTCAAGAACGGCTGGTACCTGCCCGGCGACCGTTCAAGCATCGATAATGAAGGCTATTTCTGGTTCGTGGGACGCGACGACGATGTGATCAACACGGGAGGACACCTGGTGAGCCCCTTCGAGGTGGAATCGGCACTGCTCGAACACCCCGCCGTTGCCGAATCCGCAGTGGTCAGCAAACCCGACTTCGTCAACATGGAAGTCGTTAAAGCCTTTGTGACGCTGAAACCCGGTTTCACTGCGAGCAAGGACCTCGACCTCGACATCATGAACTTCGTCCGCAAGAAGCTCTCCCCGCTGGCCATGCCGCAGGAGATCGAATTCATCGACGCCCTTCCGAAAACCCGGAGCGGAAAGATCATGCGGCGAATCCTCCACGCAAAGGAGTGGGGCGAGGAGATCGGCGACACATCAACACTTGAAAACGATTAATAAAAGACGATTTCGCGATTTCGCGATTTCACGAGTTAAAAAGGAAACATTAACCAAAAATTATAGGAGAACACCACCATGGAAGACATGAAAGAAATTGTCCGCACTTATGTTGTTAAAGAATACGTAGAAGATGATACCGAGATCGGGTACGACACCCCGCTGATCTCCGGTGGCATCGTCGATTCATTTTCGATGGTCTCGCTCAAGCGGTTCCTCGAGAACAAATACAACATCTCCATCCCGGACGACAAAGCCACCCCCGAGGCTTTTGACTCCGTGAACAAGATCTGCACGCTCGTTAACGAATACGTTAAATAAGGAGGCAATATGGCATATTCTGACAAAACCCGCGGGATGTATGGCGACATCCTGACAGGGCTTAAAGATGCAGGCCTGTTCAAGGTCGAACGGTTCATCCACTCCGCCCAGGCTGCGGATATCGAGGTGGAGTTTCCCGAAGGATCCTCACTGAAGAAGGTCATCAACATCTGCGCCAACAACTACCTGGGCCTTTCCAGTCATCCCGAAGTCGTCAAGGCAGCTCATGCAGGTCTCGACACGCATGGCTATGGCATGTCATCGGTCCGCTTCATCTGCGGCACGCAGGACATCCACAAGAAGCTGGAGAAGATGGTCACCGAGTTCCTCGGCACCGAGGACACGATCCTCTTCCCCTCCTGCATGGATGCCAATGCCGGGGTTTTCGAAGCGGTACTGACGAAGGACGACGTGATGATCTCCGACCGCCTGGTTCATGCCTCGATCATCGATGGCATCCGCCTCTGCAGCGCCATGCACGACACCTTCAAGCATTCCGACATGGAGCACCTTGAGGAAAAGCTGCAGTTACACAACGACAAGCGGCTGAAGATGGTCATCACCGACGGCGTCTTCTCGATGGATGGCGACACAGCCAAGCTCGACAAGATGGCCGAGCTGTGCGAAAAGTACGATGCCCTGCTCTTCTGCGACGATTCCCATGCCAGCGGGTTCATCGGCAAGACAGGTCGCGGAACACACGAAAAGTACGGCGTGATGGGCAAGATGGATATCATCACCACCACTTTCGGCAAAGGTCTTGGTGGAGCATCCGGCGGCTGCGTATCGGGCCGCAAAGAGCTGGTCGAGATGTGCCGCCAGAAAGCACGTCCTTACCTCTTCTCAAACACCATCGCTCCCCCGGTCGTAGCCGGCGTCATCAAGGTCCTCGAGATCCTCTCCGCCACCACCGAACGCCGCGACAAGCTGGAAAAGAACACCGAGTTCTGGAGGAAAGGGCTCACCGATGCCGGTATTATCATCAAGGACGGCGACACCCCCATCGTCCCGGTGATGCTCTTCAACGCAAAGCTATCGCAGGACTTCTCCCGCGATCTCTATGCCGAAGGCATCTACGCTATCGGCTTCTTCTTCCCCGTGGTACCTCAGGGACAGGCGCGCATCCGCACGCAGATCTCCGCAGGCCATGAGATCCATCACCTGGAGAAGGCGCTCGATGCATTCAGGAAGGTTGGCAAGAAGTACGAGATCCTGGGGAAGACGAAGCAGGAGATCATCGAACGTTACGGTATGTAATATGGAACAGAAACTCGCCAATCCCGCGCCCCTCGGACTGATGGGGTTCGGCATGACGACTGTCCTGCTCAACATCCACAATGCAGGATTTTTCCCGGTAAGCGCCATGATCCTGTCTATGGGCATCTTCTACGGAGGGATCGCCCAGGTCATCGCAGGGATCATGGAATTTAAAAAAGGCAACACCTTTGGCACCACTGCATTTACCTCTTACGGACTGTTCTGGATCACCCTGGTGGCCCTCTGGATCTTTCCGGATACTGGTTACGGTAAAGGATTGAAGACTGAAGAGTCCTTTATGGGCTGGTACCTTTGCCTTTGGGGTGTGTTCACCTTTTTCATGTGGCTGGGTACTTTTGAAAAAAGCAAGGTACTGCAGTTCGTGTTTCTCTCATTGTGGATCCTGTTCTTCCTCCTGGCCCTGCGCGACTGGACCGGAATGGCAAGTATCGGGGTCATTGCTGGATTTGAAGGGATCATCTGCGGCGGATCGGCGATCTACCTGGCCATGGCAGAAGTACTGGAAGAAGCAAGAGGAAAAAAGATCTTACCCTATTAAGCCATGAAAAGCACATTGAAAATTGCAGTTATTGCATTGCTCATTGCTCACTGCTCATTGTTCATTGCCTACGGACAGGACAAACCCAAACCGTACAACGAAAACCAGGACGTCCGAAAGGACATCAGTGTTGCCGTGCAAAAGGCAAAGGTTGAGAACAAGCATGTAATGATACAATTCGGCGGCAATTGGTGCCCCTGGTGCCTGCGGTTTCATGCATTGGTGAACGGCGACCCGAAGATCGATTCGCTGGTGAAGGCCGATTACGTTTACGTATTGGCCAATGTCCCCAGGGAAAAGAGCAAACGCGATTACTCTGTTTTCCAGGAGTACGAATATCCCAACCGGTTTGGATTCCCGGTGTTCGTCATTCTCGACGGCAACGGAAAAAAACTGCATACTCAGGATTCCGGCATTCTTGAACATTGCCAGACTACGGGATACGATACCACAAAGGTGGTCACGTTCCTGAAGATGTGGAACGTAAAGGCGCTGGATCCGGAGACCTATAAGATGAAGTGAACAGGGCAACAGGGCACTCTGTTACTCTGTTACTCTGTCACTCTGTCACTCTGTCACTCTGTCACTAAAAATAGTAGAACACCCCCACCAATATCCTCCAATTCCCTACTTCTTTCGAATTCTCAACAGAGCCGGTGACAGAGTTCGTGCCGTATGCCGCGACCGTATATTCCAGTTCCGAAGCGATCTTGATCTTGCTGATACGATATGCGAGTCGCGGTGAGATGCGGTATAGGTAGCTGATGTTGTTGCCGCGGGCATAGTAGGGACCGGTGATGTCGCCTGTGGATCCGAAGTTCTTGCTGTATCCCAGGAACAATCCGGGCTGCCAGTGCTCGCCATTGGTCTTGAAGTCGAGCCAGGCGGAACCTGTGCGCATCGGACCGTAATCCACGAAGCCCTTGTCGGGATCGGTCACGCTCTTCACTGCGTACCCCCCGATCATATTGAACGCGTAGCAATCTGTGCCGAAAACCGCGCCCAGCCTAAGGGTAATGGGTTTCAGTCTCAGCTTTGCATAGAAGCTTCCTGCAAGGCCATATGATTTGGCGTTGGTCTTGTAAGTTTCAACAACGGCGTCATGGTGATACACCACATCGTTGATCACCGTGTCGATTGCCGGGGTGAGCACCACTTCTGTCGAAAGGCGCGGGGTGAGCATGAGGTAATCAAAACTGGCGCCCACCACTAATTCCCGCTTCATCTCCTCATTTTTCTTGGTGAATTGAACAAGGACGTTAAGTTCAGGCAGGATCGAATTTCTTAGGTATTTCGGGCTCGGGCCATCAGGTCCGTTGCTGGTGGCATCCACCTGCGAGATGGCGGCCACCTGCACCCTGAACATCCCGTTGTCGAAAGCGCCACGCAACTGTGGATTGCGCGAGAAAACCAGGAAGGGCGCACCCGAATTGAGGGAGATCACCTCGGGCATGCATCCGGGCACATACATCGGATGCCAGTTCTGTCCCAACGACAGGTCGGCGCTCTCCCAGGCGAACTTCACAAATGCCAGGCGAAGCCTGAAACTGTTGATGTTCGGGTTGATGTTCCCGAAGAACTCCCCTTCGATCACCCCTGACGTCTTTGCCTTGAAGATGTCCGGACCCGTGATGGTCCCCGTCAGGCGGGTCTGGATGCTGAGAATGTTGAACGTTCCCTGGGCATTGATGTCCTTACCGTCAGCATCGGATTTGATGTTCTCAGGGTACATCAGGAACTGGCCTTCCCTGGCATTGACGGTTTGACGGGTGTCGAAAAAGACATCGCAGTCGACATAGCCGGTGAAGTGGATGCCGAAGGGCTTTTCTTTTTTCTCGGCCTCCTGTGCAATGAGCAATGAGCAATGAGCAATGAGCAATAAAGTCGCAAAAATTGTAATGATCCTTTTCATAAAAACGATTTGTGAAATGATTAGCAAAGGAATGGATAATTCGTTGAATGTCCGGCTTTCCTATCACGAATTGTTTCCTTACCTTTGCGCTTCTCGCATTTCTCACAGGTTCATGAACATCCATAAGCTCAACAATATCTTTAATCCGAAGCGGATCGCCCTGATCGGGGTCACTACCAATCCCAACAGCGTCAGTGGAAAAGTGCTGATCAACCTGGTGTCCGGGGGATACCGGGGGGTAGTTTACCCGGTCAATCCTGACCATGAGGCGGTGATGGGCATTCCCTGTTATCCCGATATCGCCAGTCTGCCCCGCGTGCCCGACCTGGGGATCATCTGCACCCCGGCAGAGAAAGTACCGGCCATGGTTCGCGAATGCGGGATGAAAGGTATCCTGGGACTGATCATCATCTCTGCCGGCTTCAAGGAGATCGGGGAAGAGGGACTTCAGCTTGAGCAGCAGATCCGCGATGCCATCCGGGAGCATGAAGGGATGCGCGTGATCGGTCCGAATTGCCTGGGCATCATCGTTCCCGGATTGAACCTGAATGCCAGTTTCGCAGCCGCCATGCCCAAACCCGGCAACATCGCGTTCATCTCCCAGTCGGGAGCACTTTGTACATCGGTGCTCGACTGGGCCATTGAGGGCAAGATCGGGTTCAGCCAGTTCGTGTCGATCGGGAACAGCATCGATGTCGAGTTCGGCGATCTGATCGACTATTTTGGCGAAGACGAGAACACACACTGCATTATCCTATATATCGAATCGATCAGCAACCCGCGGAAATTCATGACAGCCGCCAGGGCGTTCGCCCGGAAAAAACCGATCATCGTTTACAAGGCAGGGAGGTTCCCCGAATCGGCGCAGGTTGCGGCTTCACATACCGGGGCGATGGCTTCGGAGGATGCAGTATACGATGCCGCGTTCCAGCGTGTCGGCCTGGCCCGGGTTTATGAGATCGGGGATATTTTCAGCGTTGCCGAACTGATCAGCCGGAATAAGTTCCCGAAAGGTCCGAGACTTGGGATCATTACCAATGCAGGAGGACCCGGCGTCATGGCCACGGATGCCCTGATCGCCTCCAGCGGGATCCTGGCCGAGCTTTCACCCGACACCATGGCGAAACTCAACGAAAACCTCCCGGCTTTCTGGTCACATGGAAACCCTGTTGATGTGCTCGGTGATGCCCGTGCAAAGCGGATCTCCAAGGCCACGCAGATCGTGCTGGAAGATCAGGGGGTGGATGCGGTCCTGGTGATCCTCACTCCGCAGGCTATGACCAATCCAGATGCCACGGCCAAAGAGATCGCCGACCTTGCTAAAGGAACGAATAAACCCATTCTGGCCGCCTGGCTTGGAGGGCAAAGCATGCACAACGCCGACGACATCCTGGTGGAAGCCGGTGTTCCATCCTACCGGACACCCGAACAGGCCATCCGGGCCTTCATGACCCTGGTAGCCTACTCCAGGAACCTGGAAACACTTTACGAAACGCCAAAGGATGTCCCGGTTGAATTTACCATCGACCGCCAGCGCCTGCGCAATGAGTTCCCGGCGCTCATTGGCACGGAAGCGACCATTCTATCTGAAGAAACATCAAAACTGATCCTGGAGACTTACGGGATCAGCACCACGCGTCCGCACACGGCAAAGAGTCCCGAAGAAGCCGTCACCCTGGCGGCAAAGATCGGATACCCGGTCGTGCTTAAAGTGCTTTCACAGGATATTACTCATAAGTCCGACATCGGAGGTGTGCTGCTGAACCTGGCGGATGCAGATGAGGTAAAGGCAGGATTTGAAAAGATCATGCAAAATGTGGCGACACGCCAGCCCGATGCCCGCGCCGAAGGTGTCACCGTGCAACGGATGGTTTCTTCGAGAGATGCCGTGGAAATGATCCTCGGGATCAAGAAAGACAAGATTTTCGGCACCGTCCTGATGGTCGGCATGGGAGGCATCTCGGCTGAGCTGTTTGCCGATAAGGCACTCGGGTTCCCTCCATTGAACGAACGTCTCGCCAGGCGGATGATCGAGTCGCTGAAGATCTATCCCCTCCTTAAAGGGTATCGGGGCAGTGCGAGGAAAAATATTGAAACCCTGATCCAGGTACTCATCCGGCTCTCCTAACTTGCTGGCGATTACCCGGAAATCGCCGAACTGGATGTCAACCCGTTATTGGTTACACCTGACGATGCCATCGCCCTCGACGCCCGCGTGGTGATCGATAGGTCCGTCAAGCCTGAAACGCCGGTGACTTACTCCCATCTCGCCCTGCATCCCTACCCTGAGGAATACGTGACCCCGATGACCCTCCAGGACGGAACGCCTGTCATTCTCAGGCCGATCAAGCCCGAAGATGAGCCATTGTGGCTGGAGATGATCGGCAGTTGCTCAAAGGAATCTCTCTATTCCAGGTTCCGGTATTTCTTCCACTGGCAGTCGCATGAAGTCGCTACCCGGTACTGTTATATCGATTACGACCGCGAGATCGCCATTGTGGCGGAGATTGTGGAAGAAGGCAGGAAAAAGCTGATCGGCGTGGGCCGCCTGATCGCCGATCCCGACCACGAATCAGTAGAGTATGCGATCCTCATTGCGGATGCCTGGCAGCACAAGGATCTTGGGAACATGATTACCGACTTCTGCCTGGAGATCGCCGAGACCTGGAACATGAAACGGATCATAGCCCAGACCACCACCGACAACAAACGCATGATCTCGGTGTTCCAGCGGAGAAATTTCACCATCACCATGAATTCCGCCGACTCCACCGTAGATGTGGTCAAAGAACTCTGATATAATAAAGAGAGATAATTCACGTTTCTTTCCTTCACAAAAACATCCATGATAATGAAAAAAAGTCTGCTGATTACCCTGGTTTTAATTGCATTTACGGCTGTTGTTGCGGTTGGGGGAAAAGTCTACCCCAATGAGAAATTGCTTGTCGGCAAGTGGAGACCCATAAAAGTGGAACAAGTCATGCCTGAACATAGCGGCAAACAGGAGATGAAGAAAGATACAGCGGCAACCCGGCCTTCTGCAGGCCAAAGCGCCTTGTCCGGTGATGACAGATTGGACAAGATGATGAAAGCGGAACTAAAGACCATGCTGGAAATCACGGGAGACCGTACCGCTATGAAAGATTATCACGGGAACAAGATCAAAACCACGTTCAAACTCAAGAAAGGCGGTACAAGAATCGTTGCCAGGAACATTAAAACCAAGGAGAAGTACATTCTGAACATTGTCGAGGTCACGGATACTCAACTGGTCCTCATCGAAAAAGTGCAAGGAGCCCAGTTGAAGATCACGTATGTAAAACAGTGAATATCAATTACTTAATACTATCCAATAGACCCCGGGGGCACCGGGGTCTATTTTTTTCTTAAAAAATATTTGGAATTAGTCTAATTTAAATTATATTTGCAGGACAGAATGTATAATTTCTTTTTTTGGTTTCTTTTAGTTGGTTTCTTTTTAGTTGGTTTCTTTCATGGGGGGCCCCGCCGCAAGGCGGGGTTTCTTTTTCCGGTCACTTTTTGATGATTATAACCGACCTTGGCATGCGATCGGATAAATAGATCCGGAGGTAATAGAGACCGGCCGGGAACGCAGAGAGGTCAACCCGGGTTTCATGGCTGACTTGTTCCAGAAGGTTCCCGGTTATTCCATAAACCTCGATCGTGGTGACGGGTTTAAGAGAGATCACCTGGACCATTCCGTCGGAAGGATTGGGATAGACACAAACATCCGTTGGCCCGTCTGTTGCGGATCCGGATTCTCTGATGGCTGTGAACATGGGTTTCGGCAGTTTCACCGAAGTGTACAGGTGGTATTCACCGGGATCCAGGCTGACCGCGGCTGAAAGGTCGTTCACAGCCAGTGAATCGCCGGTGAAGTAGTCGTACCAGGTTCCAGCAGACTGGAATCCAGGTACGATGTCTCCGGATCCGACATCAAAATTCCCGATGATCGTCACATTCATCGAGGGGCTGGCGAGGTTGATCTTCTTTTGCGCTCCGTTCACTGACATCGTGAAATCGGAGGTTTCAAAAACATCCAGGTTCTTTTTCAAGTCGATGAGCGAGGCACATACGTTGAACAGGTAGCGTCTTCTCCATTCGTTTGGATAATCCCATCGGGGAGGCTTCGGGGCCAGCCGGTCACCGCCGTAGTTGATCGTATAATCATACCCCAGTTCCCCGAATTCCCAGAGCATTTTCGGGCCGGGGACCGTATAAAAGAACACCGCGTCCAGGGCCATGCGCTCCAGAGCTGTATTGGTATCCTTCACCGAATACGATCCGGAGCCGAGACCATAGGTTTCACACCTGTACATCAATCGTTCTTCATCGTGACTTTCCATGTATCCAACCAGGTTTGGCACGGTCCAGCCCCTTTGCTTATACGAAACGGCTCCAAAATTGGAACTCGATATCAATCCCCTGGCCGCTTCGCCGTAAGGGTTGTTGATATTGCCCCAAAGCAGCATGCCGTCACCCGCAAGCTCTTTTTCTTCGTCGTTGTTGGCAAAGTGTTCCAGGATGAAGATCGCATCGGGCTTGACCGTTTTCACAGAATCAAAGTATTCGTTCAGAATCGAGATCCGGTCAGGATCCCGCTGAGCCCAGAGCGCAAGATTGTCAGGATACGAATTCACTTGCGTAAATCCTTTGGAGAGGTCCAGCCGGAACCCGTCAACATGATACTCGGTGATCCAGTATTTCAGTACCCGCTCGCAGTATGCTTTCGTCTGCGGACTGTCGTGGTTGAAGTCGTAACCCACATTGTACGGATGTTTCGGGATGGGATTGAACCACGGGCTGTTGGTAGCGGGACGGTTGTTTGCCTGATCCCAGTAAAGCCTTACCAGAGGCGACTGGCCAAACTGGTGGTTGAGAACGATGTCGAGGATGATTGCGATGTTTTTCGAATGGGCGACATCGATGAACTGCTTCAGCGTATTTTTCGGACCATAGTATTTATCCGGGGCGAACAGGAAATCGGGGTTGTAGCCCCAGCTCTCGTTTCCCTCGAACTCCATCACGGGCATCAGTTCGATGGCATTAACGCCCAATCGTTTCAGGTAATCAAGGGTGTCTTCGAGGGCTTGGTAATCATGCTGTTCAAGGAAATCGCGCAGGAGAAGCTCATAAACCACCAGGTCGGTAGTCTTGGGCGGAATGAAGGTTACACCGCTCCACGGGTAGGGTTCCTGCTCGGTTTGCAGCACAGTCGCGATTTCCGTAGTCAGACCTGTCGGGTAAGGCAGCAGGCCCGGATAAGTCTCAGCAGAAATATACTGGTCGTTCGGATCGCATACCTTATCGGCGTAAGGATCGCCGATACGGATTGTACCATCGACCAGGTATTGGTACCGGTACTCTTGTCCGGCACTCAGTCCGTCGAGGGTGATCCAATAACGGTCACCGTCGGGTGTACGGTTCATATAGTGGAGTGAATCGGACTGCCAGCTGTTGAAATCACCGATGGCAAAGCAAAATTTCTTTTCCGGTGCATAGAGTGAAAGAACCGCCGAGGAGGGTCCGGTATAATTGATCCCGTCGGTCAATCCGGCCGGCAATTCAGCGATCACCGGTTCAGAAACCACGAAATACGAGACAGAGTCCGAAACATCGGCTGTATCGTTCTTCGCCGTGATCCGGATCCAGCGGTCGGTCCAGTCGGCGCCGAAATTGTCGGCCATGACCGTATCCGAAATCGTGGTACCTGCAACCCTTTTTACAAGATGGTTGTGGATATACAGAAACAGGCTGTCGGCAAGCGGGCTGGTGGCAGCAATGGGAATGGTATCACCGGCCTGAAGGATGAGCGACCGGCTCTCGGGGAGCGTGATATTGACACCGAGGACCGCCGTGTACACGTCGGAGAAGATATCCCCTCCGTTGGCCTCTCGTCCGGTTTTTGAACCGTCGGAATTGCGGAATACGAATGCCAGTTTTTCAATGGTTTCCCCCGCAGGTACGCCATAAAACTCGCGGATGCTGGGCGTCAGTTTTAGCTGGTAGAGATTGTTTCCGAGGGGGGTCATCAAGGCCTTCGGAATATTCTGGTTCCACGGTGCGATGACATATTTCCAGTCGGAGGGGCTGCTGCTGAGGTTCGTGATGACTCCCGTATGGGCATAGATCGGCGGGGGAACATCTTTGAGCCCGGCATCTCCTTTTGCGGCATCAAAAATAACGGTGCAGGAATCGATATCTGTTGGGTAGACCGGGATGGTCACCACCACTTGTGCTACGGATGTCCATGGAAAAAGAAGCATCGACAATAAAAGCACGAAGGCCGGAACGAAATTTTTCATGATCAAGGGATTGTGTATCACAAAAATACTCTTTTGTAGATTTGCATGCATGAAATCATATATCCAGATTCTTGTCCTTGCCATTGCGCTGGGTTCCTGCAAGGAGGACAATTCCAGCCCCGGCGAGCCGCCCGTTAACCTCGTTCCGCCTTATGCCTGGAACACATTTTGCATGGGTGCCGATCTTTCGTATGTGAATGAGCTGGAGGATTACGGAGCTGTTTACCGGGATTCCTCGGTCGTCAAGGATCCCTTTACCATCCTGAAGAGCCACGGTGCGAATACCGTCAGGGTGAGGCTCTGGCACAACCCGCAGTGGGTGGCGGCGATCACCGGCGGAAAGGTCTACAGCGATCTTTCCGATGCCGAAAAGACCATTTCCCGGGCAAAGGCCCTTGGCATGGCTGTCGTTCTCGATATTCATTATTCCGATGAGTGGGCCGATGCAAGCCACCAGTCGAAGCCGGTTGCCTGGGAAGGGATCTCTTTCGGGGCCTTGAAGGATTCGGTTTATACTTACACCTTTCACGTTATGAATTACCTGGCCGGGAAAGGCCTGATGCCTGAAATGGTCCAGTTGGGAAATGAACTCAATGGCGGGATGCTTTATCCTGACGGGAAGGTGGTGAACGACAACTGGCAACCTTTCGGTGAACTGCTGAACGAAGGGATCCGGGCGGTGCGGGATGTTTCGGCTGGATCGGTGATCAAGCCTCTGGTCATCCTTCATGTGGCCCAGCTTCAGAATGCGGAGTGGTGGATCGGCAAGGTCATGGCCAACGCTAAAGTCACTGATTTCGATATCGTTGGATTGTCCCATTATTCGAAATGGACCACTGTAAAGACCATGAAGGGGGTGGAGGATGTCGTGCGTCATGTTGCCTATCTCACCGGGAAACGGGTCATGATCGTCGAAACGGCATACCCGTGGACGACTGTAGACGCGGATAATTACACCAACCTGGTTTCGGGCGCCGATACGATCCCTGGCTATCCGATAACGAAAGGGGGACAGTTCAACTATTTCAAAGACCTTGTCCAGGCTTTGATTAACGGTGGAGGGAGTGGGGTTATTTACTGGGAGCCGGCCTGGATTACCTCCCCGATGCCGGACCTGTGGGGTACCGGTTCACCCTGGGATAACGTCACGTTATTTGATTCGGATGGAATGCTGCTCCCTGCAGCAGATTATATGCAAACTACTTATTTGTTCTGATTCTGATAGAATTAGCATTTTTATGTAAAAATGTCCATGACTTGATGTTTTTTTTATTTTTACACTCGCAATTACGGGACAAGAGGTTCGAAATTTATTTTCTTTTGCTGTTTTTTTGCTATCTTTCATGCAGAATTTCAATCCATAACAATAAATCAAATCAACCAACGGAGTGTTTAACTAATTAAAATCAGGACTATGAAGAAAGGTGTACTATGGTTGCGATTTCTGTTCCTTTTCTTCGCATTCATAGCCGCAACGGCTGTTTATGCACAAGAGGTGACCGTGACGGGGAAGGTGACAGACGCAGCAGACGGAAGCTCGATCCCGGGTGTGACCATTGCCGTCAAAGGAACGACAATGGGGACCGTGACCGACATCGATGGTAAGTACTCCATCAAAGTACAGACTGGAGCAGTGCTAATATTCTCCTTCGTGGGCTACCAGTCCCAGGAGGTCAACGTTACCGGACAGCCAGTTGTGGATATCGTACTGGGTGCTACGGTTACCAGTCTCAGCGAGGTCGTTGTGATTGGTTACGGGCAGGTGAAAAAGGGTGACGCGACAGGTGCAGTCACCGCTATCGGAAGTGAAGACCTGAACCAGGGAGCCATCAATTCTCCCCAGCAGGCTATCATCGGCAAGATCCCCGGCGTGCAGGTAACAACCCTGGGCGGGGCTCCCGGCGGTGATGCAACCATCCGCATTCGTGGCGGTTCATCCATCAACGCTTCCAACGACCCGTTGATCGTAGTTGACGGGGTTCCCCTGGACAACACCTCCACTTCCGGATCACGAGGCCAGCTCGGGATGATCAACCCGGACGAAATCGAAACGTATACCGTTCTTAAGGATGCTTCCGCGACTGCAATCTATGGATCACGGGCATCCAACGGGGTCATCCTGATCACCACCAAGAAAGGCAAGGCCGGCGGCACCAAGAAATTCGGACTGGACTATTCCGGAAATGTCTCTTTCTATCAGGTGCCGAAATATTACAGCGTATTGAACGGGGACGAGTTCCGCACTATGGTCACTGAACGGTACACCGACACCTCGGTCACCAGGTTACTCGGCACCGCCAACACCGACTGGCAGAAAGAGATCTTCAGGAATTCCGTTTCAACCGACCACAACCTGGCGTTTACCGGTTCTGTCTATACGATGCCGTACCGTATTTCCATCGGATACCTGTATCAGGACGGTATACTGGAAACGGATAATATGCAGCGTACATCGGTCGGGTTGAACCTGAATCCGACGTTCTTCAAGAATTACCTGAAGATCAACATCAACGCCAAAGGCATGTTCGAAAAGAACCGCTTTGCAGATAATGCTGCGATCGGTGATGCCATTGCATTCGACCCGACCAAGCCTGTTTATGCCGATAACGCATACGGCGGTTACTGGTCATGGCTCCAGGCCAACGGGGACCCCGTACAGCAGGCGACAACAAACCCTGTGGCACGGCTGAATATGAAGGATGACAATTCAACCGTTAACCGGTTCCTCGGCAATGCACAGATCGACTATAAACTTCATTTCTTCCCTGACCTCAGGGCTGTGCTGAACCTCGGGATGGACTACTCCGAGACCCAGGGAACCGTGTTCGTTCCGGAGAACGCCACATGGACCTTCTTCTCAGGTGGAACCGACAATGTTTACTCCCAGGTCAAAAACAACCAGGTACTTGATTTCTACCTGAACTATGTGAAAGACGTAAAGAGCATCAAGAGCAAGTTCGATGTCATGGCCGGTTATTCCTGGCAACATTTCTGGCTCTTCAACTATGATTTCAAGAATAATGTCGCACACGACAGTTCACAATACCAGGCCGATATCCTGAAGAAGGAATATTACCTGATCTCCTTCTACGGCCGTTTCAATTACACCCTCATGGACCGCTACCTCCTCACCTTTACGCTGCGTGACGACGGATCTTCGAAATTCTCGCCTGACACCCGCTGGGGCCTATTCCCCTCCGTGGCACTGGCCTGGAAGATCAACGAAGAGGCCTTCCTCCGCGACTCCAAGGTAGTTTCACAACTCAAGCTGCGACTCGGATGGGGTAAAACCGGCCAGCAGAACATCATGGACAACTGGTATCCCTATATCCCGATCTATACGGGCAGCAATCCGTTTGCCATGTACCAGTTCGGCAACTACTGGTATGTGACCCTCCGTCCAGATGCCTATGATGCCAACATCAAATGGGAAACCACAGATACCTGGAACGCCGGGCTTGATTTCGGGTTCCTCAATGACCGGATCACCGGTTCACTGGACTACTTCTACAAGAAGTCCTACGACCTGATCAATTTCATTCCTGTTCCGGCTGGGACCAACCTTTCAAACTATGTACTGACCAACGTCGGCGACATGGAGAACAAAGGATTCGAATTCACGATCGGCGCCAAAGCCATCAACACGAAGAACTGGCAATGGGATATTTCAGCCAACATGACCACATACAAGAACAAGATCACCAAACTGACCCTGACCGACGATCCCAATTACCCGGGTATCGCCGTGGGAGATATCAGCGGTGGCGTTGGCAACAAGGTCCAGATCAACGGTGTAGGCTACCCGATGAATTCCTTCTATGTCTACCAGCAGGTTTATGACGAGCAGGGCAACCCGGTCGAAGGTCTTTATGTTGACCGTAACGGCGACGGAAAGATCAATGAAAAGGACCTGTACCACTATCACAGCGCAAAACCTAACGTGACGGTCGGCATCTCCTCTTCACTGAGCTGGAAGAAGCTCACCTTTGCCTTTGCGGGCCATGCTGCATTCGGCAATTACGTGTACAACAACGTACAGGCGAACCGGGCTGTCTATTCCAACCTCTACCGTCCGGAAGGTCCCTACCTCGGCAACGTAAGCACCGACATTTATGACATCCAGTTTGAGAACCAGCAGTACCTCTCCGATTACTATGTCCAGAATGCTTCCTTCTTCAGGATGGACTATATGAGCCTGGCTTATGATTTCGGGAACCTGGCCAAGAATTCTTTCCGTCTCGGATTGTCGTTCACCGTGAATAACGCGTTCGTCATTACCCAGTACAAGGGGCTTGATCCCGAAGCGAACCCGAGTTCCAAGATCGGTATCGACGACAACATCTATCCCCGCTCAAGGGTATATGTTCTGGGTGTGAAACTTTCCTTATAACCTAAAAAAAGATAACCAATGAAACGCATATTCAAGATAACATTCATCCTTGCAGCACTCACGTTGTTCTCGGTCTCCTGCGTCAAGGACCTGGATACGGTTCCCATTGATCCGGACCAGATGACCTCAGAAGATGTGTACAGCAACCCTGCCTTGTACAAGCAGGTGTTGGCGAAGCTGTATGCCGGACTGGCCGTTACGGGCCAGGAAGGACCCTCCGGGAAACCCGATATCAGCGGTATCGACGAGGGATTCGGCCAGTACATCCGCGGCTACTGGTACCACCAGGAGCTGACCACCGACGAAGCCGTGATCGGCTGGAATGACCAGACGATCAAGAATTTCCACTACCAGACCTGGGGATCCAGCGACGTGTTCATCGCGGCCATGTATTACAGGATCTTCTACCAGATCTCACTTTGCAACGAGTTCATCCGCGAAACCACAGACAGCAAGCTGGATAGCCGCGGTATTACCGGTGCGATCCGGACGGATATCGAATACTACCGCGCAGAAGCCCGGTTCCTCCGCGCACTGAGTTACTATCATGCCATGGACCTCTTCGGGAACGTGCCCTTTGTGACCGAAAACGATCCCGTGGGAGCGTTCTTCCCGGACCAGATCAAACGTGCCGATCTGTTCACGTATATCGAAAGCGAACTGCTTGCGGTCGAGCCGCTGATGATGGGTCCCCGTTCGAATGAATACGGCCGTGCCGACCAGGCCGCTGTCTGGTCCCTGCTGGCAAAGCTGTACCTGAATGCTACGGTCTATAACGGCTCTGACCGCAACACCGACTGCATCACCTACTGCAAGAAAGTCATTGATGCCGGCTATACACTCGATGCCAATTATGCCGATCTCTTCAAGGCTGATAACAACAACAGCACCGAAGCGATCTTCCAGGTGAACTTCGACGGTGTAAGCACCCGGACCTGGGGAGGCACCACCTTTATCATTCATGCCGCCATCGGCGGAAGCATGGATCCTGCTGCATACGGAGTCGGCGGCGGCTGGGGCGGCACCCGCACAACCTCCGCTTTCGTACACAAATTTTACCCTGAACTGAAAGGGAATCTCTACTCCTCACCTGTACCGAAAAAGAAAAAGCTGGGATACCCCGTATTGTATGTTCCCGGTTCATACCAGGGATGGGATCCGGCCAATACGACAACGGTACTGGCATCGGTCAATGCTGACGGGAACTACGAAGGGTACCTTTGGTTCCCGGATGCGGGAACACAGTTTAAATTCTGTGAAGGACCCAACTGGGATAACAACTGGGGAGATGACGGCGGAGACGGAACTCTGGAAGCCAACGGTGCGAACATAACAGTAGCCGACGCAGGCTATTACAAAGTCAATGTCGATATGAATGCCAAGACCTATACCGTTGTCAAGACGGATTGGGGTGTGATCGGCTCGGCCACCGCCGGCGGCTGGGATTCAGACCAGAATATGACCTACGATCCCGTTTCAGGCACCTGGACTGCCATGCTCGACCTGACCATTGGCGAGATCAAGTTCCGGGCCAACGACGACTGGGCGATCAACTATGGCGATGACGGGCCAAACGGGATCCTCGAACAAGGCGGGGCCAATATTGTTATTCCTGAAGCCGGAACCTATTCCATTACGATGAAATTGGGCGTTCCTGATTATACTTACCTGGTTGTCCGTGAAAGCTATGACAAGCGTGCCATGTTCTGGACCGACGGACAGACACTCGAAATACAGGATATCGGCGTATTCACTGACGGCTATGCCATTACCAAATGGACGAATATGACCAGCGCCGGGCAAGCAGGAAAAGACCTGACTTTCTGCGACACCGATTTCCCGATGTTCCGCCTGGCCGATATTTACCTGATGTATGCCGAAGCGGTTCTCCGCGGTGGCGCAGGCGGTGACCTGGGAACCGCCCTGAATTACGTGAATGCGATCCGCACCAGGGCTTACGGTGACGCTGGCGGGAATATTGCTGCCGGCGATCTGAACCTGCAGTTCATTCTTGACGAAAGAGGACGGGAACTTTACTGGGAAGGATACCGCAGGACTGACCTGGTCCGGTTTGGTCAACTCACCGGTGGGGCCTACCTATGGCCGTGGAAGGGCGGAATTGCCGAAGGCATCGCCACAAGCGATATTTACAACCTCTTCCCGCTGCCTTCATCCGATGTGAACGCAAATCCGAACCTGGTTCAAAACCCGGGATATTAATCTGCTTAAAACCAACAGAATATGAAAAAAATATCAATCCTGATCATGATCATTGGTTTGATCGGACTCCTGTCCTGTGAAAAGGTTGACAAGACGACGGTCAAAACCAATCCAGGCGCACCCGTCCTGAATCTCTCCGACGGGGCATCCTACACACTGGAGCTGGCCAACAAGGATGTTCCAATCATTTACACCTGGTCACCTGCAGATTTCGGGGCCCAGCTCGTGGTCACATACAACGTTCAGATAGCCAAGGCAGGGACTGATTTTGCCGAACCCATATCCCTGGGGACCGTTATCAACAACGACACGCTCAGTATCCTGACCGTGGACCTGAACAACAAACTCCTGGCGATGCTGGCCGACCCGGAAATACCTGAGCCGCTAGCCCTCGACTTCAGGGTGATTGCAACAGTCAACACCAATGTGAACACAGCGATTTCCGGTTCGGTGGGCCAAACCATTACCCCGTATTATGTGAAGATCGTATACCCGCTGCTGTTCGTGCCGGGAAGCTACCAGGGATGGAATCCGGCAGATTCCTCCACCTCGATCGCTTCCCTGAAATCGAACGATATGTACGAAGGGTATATCTGGTTCGAAACCGATAACGTCGAGTTCAAGTACACCCAGGGACCAAGCTGGGATGTGAACTGGGGCGATGACGGTGCTGACGGCACGCTCAATCCCGGTGGCGCCAATATCGTTGCCGGAACGGCAGGGTATTACAAGCTCAATGTCGACCTGGTTGGTTTGACTCATACCTTCTTACGTACGGATTGGGCAGTCATTGGCAGCGCCACCCCCGGCGGATGGGATGCAGATACGCCTATGACTTACGATCCTGCGGCAAAGGTGTGGACCGTCACCCTTAACCTGACCGCTGGTGAAATCAAGTTCAGGGCCAACGGTTCATGGGATCTGAATTACGGCGATGACGATGGCAACGGTAGCCTTGAACTGGGAGGCGGCAACATTGCCGTTCCTGCCGCAGGAAATTACAAGGTAACTTTAGACTTCAGTAAGCCTATTTACAAATACAAACTGGAAATCGACTAAAACGGTCGTTGACCCGATAAAAAAGGCCGGTAATACCGGCCTTTTTTATTGTTTCAGTAAGAATACCAGAGGGATCTCCAGTCGTTTTGCCCAAGCCGTTTCGGAATGTCCTTCCCCGGGAAATTCTCTGGTCATCCAGTTGGCAGGGGTGTACCCTGATTTCTTCATGATCCTGTCTGCCTCTTCCTGGTAAGGACCGTACATGGCATCAAGCCCTTCCGAGCCATGATCAAAATAGATCTTATGTGTACCCGGATCCGGGAGATGCCTTTTAAGATACTTCATAAACTTCTGGGGAACCGGATTATTGATGTTCGTGAAGATCCCGGTCCAATGGGTGGACAGGCATGCAGCGCCTCCGAATACAACCGGGTACTGGCAAATGGCGTAAAGCGAGATCAGGCCGCCCATGCTGGAGCCGGCAATAAAGGTGTTCTCCCGGTCAGGGTTGGTTGCAAATGCGCTGTCAATGTAAGGCTTCAATTCACTTACCAGGAATTTCAGGTAGTTGTCTGATTGAACTTTATCCGTGAACACAGGGGTTTTCTCTGGTCGCCTGGCCTTCATCACCGAATCTTGTTCGGCTTCGGAAAGCATGGCAAAGGGGGTTTCGGGAAAGTATTCCGAGTGACGCAAAGTACCCCCGTTGTAAATCCCCACAATGATGAAGTCGCGGACCTTATGTTCACGGATCAGGCGGCTTGCCGTTTCATCAGCCTGCCACTCCTGTTTATTCCATGTCCCCGAAGAATCGAACAGCATCTGGCCGTCCTGCATGTAGAGAACAGCATACCGTTTGTCAGATGAATAACCTTCGGGCAACCAGATATCGATTGTCCTTGGCTTCACGAAGTCCGATGGGAAGTTTTCGATCCGGACCATCTTTCCGGATGAGACGTGCAAGTCCTGTGAAACAGCCCCCGGCATGCCGCCTGTTAATAATGCGGCCATTGCCATTCTGATCAGCGGAACCATTTTCACCTTTTCACATAAACTCTGTATTCCCAGGGTTTAAGCTGCATGGCAGAGGCCTCATCGAGTTTCACGATCATTGGATTGAACACATCCTCGTAATCGCCTGAGAGATCATTCCCGGCAAGCTTAACAGTGGCCGGTTCAGCCGACAGGTTAAAAATCGCCAGCACCCGGTTCCCCTCCGCTTCTCTTGAAAAGCCGTAAATCCTCGGGTTGTCGCCGGTTTTCAGTTTCACCAGCGGCCCCCCGGCGGAACCATTCTGTAAGGCCTTGTTCGAATGTTTCAGCTTGTTTAGCGTTGCGTAAAACCCGGCCAGTTTTATATCGTCCCAGCGGATCGTGTCCTTGTCAAAGAAACTAAGCCTTTTGTTCAGCCCAGCTTCCTGTCCGCTGTAAATGAGCGGCATGCCGGGAAGCAGGTAATCAAGAACTGTGAAGGTCCGGGCATTTCCGTCGAAGAGCTCGTATTCGGTCCCATTCCATGAATTTTCATCATGATTGGTAGTGAACTGCATCCGGTAGGCATCGGGGTTGAATTCTGCACTTTCTTTAGCCAGAAGGGTATCCAGCTGGTCGGGGGTTTTGGATCCCTTGTATATCTCCTTTAGAAGCTTGTATACTTCCCAGGAGTAAGTCATGTCAAACGCCGTATCGTGCATTTCGGGAGTTTCCCATTCGGCCAGCATGAACACATGTTTGACCTGCTTCAAGGCAGGAACCGCCTTGTTCCAGAAATCAACAGGGACCATGCCGGCCACGTCGCAACGGAACCCGTCGATATCGGCTTCCTTCACCCAGAAAAGCAAAGCATTGGTCATGTAGTCACGCAATCCCTGCTGACTGTAATCAAAATCTGCTACATCGGTCCAGTCGGGCACCGGAGCCACGATGCTCCCGGTGGAATCTTTAACATACCATTCCGGATGCTCAGTGATCAGCTTGTTGTCCCAGGAACTGTGGTTCGCGACCCAATCGATGATCACTTTCATGCCGAGTTCATGAGCCCTGGCGACAAGCGCCCGGAAATCCTCCATCGTGCCGTATTCCGGGTTTACAGCCAGGTAATCCCTGATCGAGTAATAGCTCCCGAGCGTTCCTTTCCGGTTCTTTTCACCGATCGGGTTGATCGGCATAAGCCACAGGATATCAACGCCCATGTCCTTCAGCCTGGGAAGATGCTGCTGAAAGGCGTTAAAGGTCCCTTCAACGGTGTACTGCCGGATGTTGACTTCGTATATTACTGCGTTTCTGCTCCATTCAGGATGTACCACGGCGGAAGCCCGGGCGTTTTGTTTATGTTCCATTTTGCAAGAAAAAAAGATTATACTGGTGATCATCACGGCCGCCAGAGCACTGAGCCAGGCGGCATTTCTAAACAGTCGGTTCCTTTTCATGGCTTCTTTGTTACCGGTTATTTTTCTGTACTGGTTGAAAGCACTTCGAAAGAGTTGCCGTTCAGGCTGACCGTCATTTTCCCCTTATCGGTCGTAAATGGATGGCCAAAGTTAGCCGTGAAAACGGTATTCGCAAACCGCTCGGGAACTTCGAACCGGATCTCAGCAGGTGATTTTTGCCTGTTCAGGATCACGATCACTCCCTGATCGAAATAGGACCGCAGGTAAACCCAGGTATCCGGTTCGATCTCCAGTGTGGTGAAATCGCCATACAGCAGAGGCATGCTGCTCCTGCGCATGTGTGCCAGTTTTACGGTGATGGCTTTTGTGCGCATTTCGAGCGGACTCAGGCTGTCGAACTTCATCATCCGCCGGTTGTCAGGATCCCCTCCGCCAGGCATTCCGAATTCATCTCCGTAATAGATCACAGGAATGCCGGGAATGGTCATATTAAAAGCTTCCAGCATGGCCAGCCGGTAATAGCCCAGGGTGTCCTTGACTTCAATATCGCGTTTCCATCCGGCGTCAACCGCATTCTCCGCAGGGG
>DAIRDK010000021.1:0-21768 GCA_036796175.1 Bacteroidales bacterium
ACGATCGCCGTAAAGAAACTCGACATCGCGTACACTTCGCCTTCCACAGCGCTGAACCAGAATGAATCGGTGAACGTATAGGCGAGTGAGCCTACCAATCCGGCTCCCAAAATCATGAACATTCTCCCCTCGGTCATCTCCCCGATCCGGTTGACAATCTTTTTTGCGATCATGGTGATAGACCAGAACAGGAACAGGATGGTGAATCCGCTGGCCAGGCCCGACATGGTGTTGATCATCCGGGCCACCAGTGCGTTGTCACCGAATGCGAACAGGGAAAAGAAGCGTCCGAGCAGCTGGAACAACGGGGCTCCCGGTGGATGCCCCACCTCAAGCTTGAATGCGGTTGCGATGTATTCCCCGCAATCCCAGAAACTCATGGAGGGTTCGGCGGTGAGGATATAGACGGTGGAGGCAATGACGAATACCACCCATCCGAGGATGGTATTGAGGCGTTTGTATCTTTTCATGCCGGAGGGATGTTGAGGGGCAAAAATACTGTTTTTATTTCTATTTTTGCGGTGATTTAAATACATGGCTATCAACTTAAAAACCTTATACTATGTACAAACTCGTTCTGATCAGGCACGGTGAAAGCGAATGGAACAAAGAGAACCGGTTCACCGGCTGGACTGACGTCGATCTCTCCGAAAGGGGCATCAGGGAGGCCATTGAGGCCGGGAAGACCCTGAAAGAAGCAGGATTTCATTTTAATGTCGCGTATACCTCCTACCTGACCCGCGCAATCCGCACGCTCTGGCTGATCCAGGAGCAGATGGACCTGATGTGGATCCCGGTTTACAAGACCTGGCGGTTGAATGAAAAGCACTACGGGGTGCTGCAGGGGCTGAATAAGACCGAAATGGCCGAGAAATACGGCGATCAGCAGGTGCTGATCTGGCGCAGGAGCTATGACGTTCCTCCTCCCCCCATGGCCGACGACGATCCCCGCCATCCGCGTTTCGACCACCGGTATGCAGGACTGAGACCTGAGGAGATCCCCGCCACCGAATCGCTGAAGGAAACCGTTGAGCGTATTGTTCCCTACTGGCTCAGCGACATCTCCGTCAAGCTGAAGGAGCATAAGGAAGTCCTGGTTGCCGCCCACGGCAACAGCCTGCGTGGCATCGTGAAATACCTGAAGAAGATCTCTAACGAAGATATTGTGGCGCTGAACCTCCCAACGGGCATCCCGTATGTCTTCGAGTTCGACGAGAACATGAACCTGGTGAAGGACGAGTTCATCGGCGATCCGGAAGTGATCAAAAAGCTGATGGAGGAGGTCGCCAACCAGGCAAAGAAAAAGTAACGGATGAAGCGCAGGTGGGTCATACCCGACACGCACGGTTGCGTGAAGACGGTGGAGGCACTGTTCAACGACCTCATCAAACCCACCCGCTACGACGAGTTTTACTTCCTGGGCGACTACATCGACCGCGGCCCCGATTCGAAGGGAGTTGTCAATTTTATCAGGAACCTGCAAAAGGACGAGTACAATGTTACCGCGCTCAAGGGGAACCATGAGGACATGGCCGTTGAGCTGTACGATGCGGAGAACAGCGGTGAAGGAGGTTGGCTGAACCTGTTCGGCAACAAGAAACAGTCTGCCTGGTTGCAGATGGGAGGCCGGGAAACCCTGAAAAGCTACGGCGTGAGCCGGGCGAAAGACCTTCCTGATGATCACATCGAATGGATGCGGGCCCTCCCCTATTTTGCAGAGCTTGACAAATTCGTACTGTTCCACGCCGGGCTGAATTTTAAAAACGAGAACCCGTTCGAAGACAAACTGTCGATGCTCTGGCTTCGCGATTACGAGATCCGGCCGGAGAAGATCGGCTTCCGCAAGATCATCCACGGACACAATCCGATTCACATGGAACTGCTCATCCAGACGATCAGAACGAACGTCTACAAGTTCATCGATCTCGATAACGGGATCTATTTACGTGGAATGGACGGTTACGGAAACCTGGTGGCGCTGGAGTTGAACTCGATGGAGTTTGTGATTCAGGATAATCTGGATATGTGATACCGGATACCGGATACCGGATGCCGGATGCCGGATATTGGGCAACAGGGCATCCGGGCATCAAGGCAACAAGGCAATAAGGCACTGGTTTCTGCGGGATCAGCGATGATATCTGCGAAAATCAGCGAGAAAATATCTGTGTCCTCTGATTCCTTGGTGGTTAAAAAAGTCAGGAGTCAGATAGCTTTGACTTTTAAGTTTTAGTTTTGACTTTTGACTTTTGAGTTTTGAGTTATCATTTCATCTCTTTCAGAGATTTCCTGATCGCATCTTCCACCGGCAAAAAATTGTACTTCTGCCAGAACGACTCGTCTGCCTGTCCCACGATCTGGTCCCACCGTTCTTCGGCGCCCAGTGATTTATTTCCCTTGAACATAGAAAGCGTCGCACGGTCACGCTGCACATCCGTAACCACCAGGTCGGTCTTGTACTGGTAGCGTACCTTTTTACCGCTCTGGGGATACACATAGGCCATCGTGTAGTCGTTGCGTACGGTCGCAAGTGTCCACCGGCCATCGCGGAAAGCGTAATTGATCACATTCTGTCCCATGGGCATCTCCATGATCCAGCCCGGGGTGCCGCGGATCGTAAAGGGCCGATTATATTTGGTCTTTTCGTATGCATCGAAGGCTTTCATGCTGGGCCTGTAAACCACTTTCAGGATCGGGTAGGTCCCTGCCCCGATGAAGATCTCGCCCTGGTAGAGCGTTTCGTTGATCTTATCCTTCTGGTCATAGGTGATGTGGTAGATCTTCTTCCCGTCCGTATCGGTGATCTCTTTCATCCTGTAATCATACTTGTCGAACGAAGCCTCGTCAAGCGCTGTGTTGTGGTACATCTCAGCAATATCAAGCTGGAACGGGCAGCTCAGGCAAAAAGCCTGCCTGCCCACCTCGCCCATCGAGTTGACCAGGGCAGTATCCGATTTCACGCGTCCTTTCACGAGGTCGGGGAAGTTCGACCGGTCGTGCTTTTTCCGCAGGTCGCGCTTCGGATAGGTGTAGTAGCCGTCTTTCAGATCCTTCACGATCGCTTCGGTGAATTCGGCCAGTTTCCCGTTCACGATCTTCTGCACCCGGATGAAGGCCGTGAGGAGAACCGAATCTTTCCCGTAGTTGACCGGGATGTTCTCCACCGCCCGGCGGATGACCTCCTGCGGGGTGAGACCGACCACTTCGACTTCAGCCAGCTGGATGGCGACCGGCACCATGCGGATCTTCAGGCCCGGGCCGTGGATATTGGATACGGGTATGCGGAAAGGTTCGTAGCCGAGGTAGGCGAACAGGAGGGTATCTTTCCCGAGGGAGGCGGGGATGACCAGCCGGAACTGCCCGTCGTTGTTGGCCGTTGTTCCAATAGTGGTGGCCGACAGCGTCATCTGGGCAAAGGGCAGCGAGTTGCCGGTTTTGGTGTCGAGCACCGTTCCGGTGATGGTGATCAGGTCCTGGCCGGCACCCAGTACCGGCCATACAAGTGATAACAGAATGATTAACTTTTTCATGGATCAGCTAAATTACTTAAATGTTCATTTCTTTTGCTTGCCCAAAAGAAACGAACCAAAGAAAAGGGCAGCCTCGGGTTTTCGACGACCCACTAACGGCTCGATTCCTAAGCCAGTCAAGCCGTTCGTCGGCCCCTGGCCTCCTCACTTTTACGCCTGGCTTTTAACGGAATCTTCGCCGAGTGGGTACCCCGCCGAAAACCCGCAAGGCATCCTTTCTTCCGCCTCAGGAAATTCGCGTTAAAAAAATCGAGGAATGAGCGTAAAAACTGCGGGCTGTCTGAGGAGCGTAGCGACGAGTTTCCGCAGTTTAGCGAATGACGAAGATTTTTAGCGAATTTTCTGCAGCGGTGACTTTTCTTTGCTTCTTTCTTTTCGTGGCAGGAAAAGAAAGAAGGAAAGAAGGGCAGGCAAAAAAACGAACAAGCAAAAATCAAGGCTTAAACACCACCCCGAAATTCTTCTTCCCGTCGATCTCGATGCGGAAGGGCTTTTCAAACTGCACATGCCGTAAGAATTCATCCTCGTACATGGCAGGGACGGCATTAAGATAATCCACATCGAAAAAGCCGTCCTGGATATAGGGATGAATGGTAAAATACCCAACGCGGAACGAGGTCAGGTTCTGGAAGAAATGCGTTCCCTGGCTGGGATCGATCCGGTAATTTTCGAGCCCCGACTCAACGATCACTCGTGCCGCGCTGATCTGGGGCCACTTTACGGGGATGCCGAGCCAGGGGTCGCTGGATCCCCAGCGGCCGGGACCAACCAGCACATAGTTCTTGTGTTCTGCTATGAACTTTTCATTCACGCCTTCTAAAAGCCTGGCGATCTCCGCGCTTTTGGCTGCATTCCACGATGCCGGTTTCACGTAGACCACGTCGCGGATATTCTTGATCAGCCCGTTGCCCAGGGCCTGGTGAGAGACGATGATTGTGTTTTCATTCTGAACACTGGCGGGATCCAGGTTGATCGATTCATCCCGTCCGGCGATGGGCCGGATCTGGAGCAGGCTGAAGAGCTTCGGCTGACCTTTGGGGAGGTCCAGGTTCACCGCGAACTCGATCTCCACCGGTTTGTTCATTTCGTCCTGGCCGATCTCGAGAACAAGCTTCAAAATCTCCGCCAGCGGGAAGGTTTTGTGGTTAAGTATCTGCGAGAAGGTGATGAGCCGCTTCCCTTCTCCAAGCAGTCCCTCGTTCACCTGGTGGCTCTCATAGTCGAAGGTGGAGGCGACCAGTTTCAGGGTGCTGTCTTCTTCGGCATCCTTAACCCGAAGCTTCAGCAGGTTGACTGTATCATCAATGTTGGGAGTGAAACTTTCAGGTCTCAGGTCGAGGGCGTAAAAGGTCTTCTGCGTTTCACTGAGCGCCAGGTCGGGGGTAGACAACTGAAGGATCTTCCTCGGGTATTTCGGGGAGAAGCGGATGCCCATGCCGCCGTCCACGATGTATTTCCCCAGTCCGAAGGCGATGTTCGCAATACCGTCTTCCGGTTTCTCGGGGGCGATGGGATAAAAGTTGATGGAGCGCGCCACCCCTGAGATGGCCGGATAGAACCGGTTTCCGTATTGCCTGCCGGTGACCTCCTGCAACACGATCCCCATCTTCTCTTCGTCGATCATGTTCAGCGTGGCGGCCATGTAGGATTTGCTGTCCTTGAAGTAGGCAGATGCATACACGCTCTTGATCGCCTCGCTGAGCTTTTCGATCATGATCCGCTCGTTGAACTTGATGTTGGGGATCATATAGGTGGAATAGATCCCGGCGAACGGCTGGTAATGCGAATCTTCCAGCAGGCTGGAGGAGCGGATGGCGATGGGATTGTTTACGCAGGAGATGAAGGTGTAGAGGTCCTCATGGATGCGGAAAGGCAGGCGTGCCTTGATGAAATGGAGCAGGATCTCCTTGTCGCTGCGGTCGGACAGCGCGATCTCGTGGAGGTTGTTCTCCTCCATGAACTCGTCGAACACGTCGGTGCCGAGCACGACGGTGCGGGGGATGGAAATCGTGACCCCTTCGAATTTGTCCGTGAGCCGGTTGCGTTTGATCAGCGAGTCAAGGAAAGCCAGACCTCGGGCCTTGCCGCCGATCGAGCTGACCCCGATCCGTGCGAACTGCAGGTACTCGTCGTATTTATCGCGATCGAAGTCGGCGATGACCCCGCGCGCTTTATTGATGCGAAATGCGGTGATGCTATCGAAGATGTAGCGTTTGGCTTCGTCCATGTCGCTGAACTCCGAAACATTCACTTCGGAGAACATCTCGGCGATGGGAAACAGTGCCCGGGCATTAAGCCACTTGGAGAAGTGATTGCGCTGCATGTGGTAAAGCAGGGAGTCGTCGGGGATCTCGAAGATCTTATCCTGCAAGGCTTTCAGATCAACGGCACGGGTGATCTCGCGGCCGGTGGCCGGATCGATGAAGACAAAGTCGCCGAAGAAGAAGTGGTCGTTGATGTAGTTGCGGAGCTCGAGTGACAGCGTTTTCGACAGCTTGTTGATGAAACCAACTTTCATTTCCCTGGCCAGGTCTTCGTTTTCGATGTCCGACGACTGGAACAGGATCGGCATGAACTCGTCCACCTGGCGCACCTGCTCCACGAAGCGGATGCCCGCCTGGCGGTCGGTCTCCCCTTCCCGCTTGAAGCTTACGTCGGTGATGATCCCCAGCAGGTTGCTGCCGTATTTGTTCCACTTGTCAATGGCCTCTTCGTAGTTTGTCGCAAGCAGGATCTTCGTCCTGCCACGCATCCGGAGCATCTTCTGGTGCTCGTTGAGGCCTTCGGTCATGAAGTATTTGGATTGCTTCAGCAGGATCTTGTAGATGTTGGGCAGGTAACTCGAATAGAAGCGGATCGAATCCTCCACGAGCAGGATGGCCTGTACGCCCTGTTTGACGTCCTGGTCGACATTCATCTTGTCCTCGATCAGCTTGATGATGGCGAGGAGGATATCGGTGTTGCCGAGCCAGGAGAAGACGTAGTCGATGGCGCTGAGGTTCTTTTCAGCCAGTTTGAGGTTGACCTCTCTTGAAAACGGGGTCAGCACGACGATGGGGATCTTGGGGAAGCGGGCCTTGATCTTGATGGCGAGGTCGAACGTATCGGTCTTTTCGATGTTGAGCATGGAGATGATCAGTTCCACGCTTTTATCTTCCAGCACTTCGAACGCTTCCTGTTCCGACGTCACCTTGATGAACTGGGGCGGGTAGCGCAGGTTCAGCGACACATACTCCATGAAGAGCTGTTCGTCGATGCGGCCGTCCTCTTCCAGCATAAAGGCATCGTAGGTACTGGATATCAGCAGAACCTGGTAGATACGCCGCTTCATCATCATATTGAAGTGGGTATCAATGAAGTAGTATTTTTTCGGATCGAGGGGGTTTTTGGTTTCGGGCATGGAAGGTCGCGCTAAAGACCCTCAAAAATAGCGATCTTTTCGAAAAAACAGACTGATAACCGAATGGTTACTCTTTTGTAATAATGAATTTTTCGATAAAGTACCTCCCTTGATATTGATATCTCAGTAAATAAAGTCCAGGGGCCAGAAAAGAGAGGTCAATCTGATGTGTAAACGAAGTGGAATGATACACCGCGTTTCCGGTCAGAGTGATGATATCCAGTGACATAATATCGGCATCAGGGATATCGGTTTGCAACAATAATCTTGAGCTTACAGGATTTTGTACGATCCGAATGGGTTCTGGATATTTTTGATCTTCCACACCCCAGGGACCTGCCTGTGTCCTGTAGAGAAAACTGAACGGAAAATTGTTGTAAACCTTCAAAGTATTGTAATATCCTATATTCTCAGTAAAAAAACGAATTCTGACTATGTCATCTGCATTGTATGCTGGCACCTCTTCCCACGATAAGCCACCTGTTGTGGTCTTCATGATCTTACCATTGATCCCTGCAGCCCATCCGGTATCCTGGTTAAGAAAAAATAAATCGTTCACCTTTGTGATCGGAATCTCCCCGACAAACGACCATGTAGCTCCCATGTCCGAGGAGGAGTAGAGCATATTCGCTTGTTTTGTGTTAATTAGTGCTGAGTTAAGATAATAGCCCTTTTTATCTTCCGGAAATACCACTTTGCTGCAGGCCCATGATGAATCACCTGTTAATTGCCATGTTTTTCCATAATCGGAGGTTCGGTAAACTGGTGGATTGTTCCAGGCTGGAACAAGAAAACCTGTACTGTCGTTGATGAACATCAACGTTCGTATGGAATAAATGCTGTTGACAAATGAGTCATTCTGAAGGGTTTTCTGCCCATCATCATACAAATATAAACCATACCCCGGTGGGCCCCATATCTTAGCATACCCATAATCGGCGCGCAAAAAGGAGAAATGTATTGGTGGTTCATTCCCTCCGATGAAGGTCCCCCATGATAATCCTCCGTTTGAGGTTTGGCTTAATCCACCAATACCATTGTAGTACGCGGCCATGTATCCTACCGTATCATTCAGAAACATAATCGCATCTATAAATCCTACATTTGGATTATCTCCGGAACCAATCTGGTAGATTTGCGTCCAGGTATTCCATCCGTCGATCGATTTCAACAAATATCCAGTTCCGTATGGATTGGATGGGGATCCTCCAGACTCATTGTAAAAATAGTATCCGATCATTGGTGAGGTAAACTGGTGGTTCAGAGTTGAGTATCCCAAAGAATCCCATTGGGCGAGCAGGATCTTACCAGAAAGTAAGAAAGCAATCACAGCAATAATGATCTTGTTCATGATCGCAATTTTTGAATCACTCAATAAAAATAAGGAATTTTTAAATATTTAGAAACAACCCTGACAGGGTTGGGTGCACGATTTGTTTCTCGCTGAATTACGCTGATGTCATCGCTGATCTCGCAGAAACCAGTGCCCCGTTGCACTAATTCTCCCTCAGCACATGATCATTATACTCCACTTTAAGATATGGAAAATGACGGATATGGGAAATGACGGATATGTGAATGTTTAATCGGTTATACGACATTTGTCATCCCCATATTCCCATATTTTCCTCAGTTCTCCCTCAGCACATGGTCATCATACTCCACCTCGAAGCGGAGTTTGTGCTTTGATTCCTCCTGGGCCAGCAGGTAAAAGGTTTGCTTCATCGCCGGGTCCTCCATGCGGTCGGCGAGGGCGGTGTAGAGCTTGAATGCGGCCTTTTCCTTCTTCATCGCGAGGATCAGCGCCTCCTGGTAGGTCATGTCGGGACGGGCCTTCACGTCAACCAGGTAGTCGGCGATCTTCAGGTCGGTCACGGGCTTGTTGCCGAACACGACCAGCCCCTGCTCCTTCACTTCGAGCAGCTTCTTCTTGTGACCCATCTCCTCTTCGGCATAGGAGATGAAGACGTTGCGGATGTCGTCGTTCTTAGACTGCGATGCGAGCATCATATAGAAATCGACGGCGGCTTCCTCTTCGCCGATGGCGAAGTCGAGGATATCGTTGATGTTGGTGAATTCTTTCATACCAATTACTGATTTACTGAATTAATGAATTGCTGGTTGAACTCTTCTTCGAAACGTTTTACGACGCTGTCGCAGCCGTATTCAAAGATACGGTTTAAATTATCCAGCATGGTGTATTCCAGGGCGAGGGTTTCATTTTTTTCTTCGGAAGGGAGCAGTTTGATCAGCTCGGCGAAGACCTCCTTTGCCGTGTGATGTCCGTTCCTGCCGAACTTCCCGAGGATGCCCGAAAGCTGTTCGATGTTATCCAAACCGGTCCGCTTCTCCATGACGGCGTCGAATTCCAGCAGGGTCTTCTGGCTGTTGGTGAAGCTTCCGCCCGTTTCTGCGGGGAACGATGCAGGCAGGATGAGGTGGGCCATCTTCGCCGTTTCGGTCATGAAGTAATCCTGCACCATGATGAAGGGGATCTCCTTCATGTATCCGGTCATGGTGTGCTCGGTGGCACAGCCGGCCGGATCTTCGCCAAAAATGAACAGGTTCTTTATCTTGCCATGTGCCATGAGATACTTGAGGCAGACCTCAACCTTGCCCGGAATGGTATTGACATTCCAGAGATTCTTCATCTTCTCAACAAACTCTGAATTGTCCAGTTCCTGCGAGCCAATCCCCTTCATGCGGCTGATGCCCATGTCAAACAGTCCCTGGGAGTTGTTCTTCTCCTTCAGGCAAATCAGCCCGTTGGCGGTCTTGCCCAGCTTGCCGGTGATCATGGCCAGATTGAAAAGCTCGATCGTTGCATTAGCCGAGATCTCTTTTTCGGAGAAGATTAGGATCGCGTTTATCTCGTTGTTATACTGTTTGGCGAACGCGGCAATGGCTTCGGCTGAAATACCGGCTTCTTTCAGCAGCGATTCAACGGGTTCAGCCAACAGCTGTTCCCGGTAATCCTCCGTTCCGGTCACCCGGTCGCGAAGGAAGAGCCCGTTTTCCATGCCATTCGAGAGCAGATAGTGGTTGAGGGCTTTGATGAAGGCATAATAGGATTTCACGTTTACGACTTCATCCACCTTGTGCTCCATCGCATTTTTCTCCTTCGTGGTAACAAGTACGACGGGGATCTTCTTCGTATGGCGGGCGTTGCTGACCATGAAGCCTGCGACGCCGTGGTCCATGTTGATCTCGGTGCCTAAAAGATAGATGCGACTGGCATCTTTCAGCGAGGAGAGCGGAGCATTCAGCATATGTCCACGGCGATAGCCGTCGCCGCGGTTGATGTAATGGAAGCTGGCGATATTCCCGGTCCCGACGGCTGCGCGGGCGAGTTTCTGCACCAGGTACATCTCCTCATTGGTAAGACGTGCCCCGGCAAAGAAGCCATTCCTGTCGGGTTCGACTTCTTTGATTTTTGATGCAATGAGATCGAATGCCTCATCAAAGCCGATCTCCTTAAAGCCGCTTTCCGTGCGGAGCATCGGCTTTGTGATGCGGGAAAGATCGTTGTATATGCCGTATCCGAACTTTCCGAAGCGGCAGAGGTTGCCGTCGGGGTTGACGATGCCGTTGCCGCCGGTCACGCCCAGCACAAACCCCTTGCGGTTGTTGAGGTTCACGGAACATCCAACGGAGCAGTAATTGCAAATGGTCTCTGCCGGCTGTGACTGTACCGGTCCCGGTTTGAAGAGGACGTTCTCCGTAATGGCTCCCGTGGGACAGGTGGAGATGCACATCCCGCACGATTCGCAGGTGGTGTCGGCCAGGGAATCGGCCATGCTGGGTGCCACGTAGGTGTCAAACCCGCGGTTGACCAGACCCAGCGCGTTGGCGCCGACCACCTCCCGGCAGATCCTCACGCAGCGCGCACAGAGGATGCACTTGTTGTTGTCAATCTCGATGTAAGGATGCCTGAAATCGACATTGAATTCCTTGTATGCGCCTTCGAACGACTTCTGGTTCGCTCCGTATTCGGTGGAGTATTTTTGCAGATCGCAGTTGAAGAACGCCGTGCAGCCGCATTCGAGGCAGCGCTGGGCTTCATGTCTCGCGATATCTTCACTTGCATAGCCGAGTTCGACCTCCTTGAAGTTCTTCCGGTCACTGGCCTCCAGCACCGGCATCTCCTCACGGATCTGCTTGTCAAACCTGCCGAGGTAATCTTCCTTCACCTGCTTTCTGAAGTTTTCACGCTTGCTGGTAAAGGGCTTCTGCACCGGGGTGAGCGGTTCACCCATCATGAACAGGTGTGCGCTGTGGGCGGCGATCTTCGCCTGGGCAATCGCCTCGATGATCGTTGCCGGGCCGGTAACGCCGTCGCCTGCTGCAAACACCGACGGGATGCCGGTCTGTAATGTGGCCTTGTCGGCATCGATGTCACCCCATTTGTTGATCTTCAACTCCCCGCCTTTTGCAGAAGCATTGATATTGTCGATAAAATTGACATCGGTCTTCTGCCCGATGGCGGCAAGAATAAAGTCTACCTTGATGTCGAAGTCGGAACCTTCAACAGGAACCGGCCTCCTGCGGCCCGACGCATCGGGTTCGCCCAGTTCCATCCTGATGCAGGTGATCGATTCCACTTCGCCCTTGTCATTTTTGTTGATTTTCTTCGGAAGGGTGAGGAAGAGGTATTCCACGCCTTCGATCTTCGATTCGTGGATCTCGATGGGATTGGCGGGCATCTCTTTCTCGGTGCGGCGGTAGATCACATAGACCTTCTCCCCGTTGCAGCGGATGGAGGTGCGGCAGCAGTCCATGGCGGTGTTCCCGCCGCCCACGACCGCTATGGTCTTGCCCGTGAAATCGTAGCGCTGGCCGGTCACTTCCATGTTCTTCAGGAAGTCGATGCCGGAGAAGACGTTCCCTGCGTCATCGCCTTCGCAGCCGACGTTTGTCCCCTTCTGTGAACCGATGGCCAGGATCACTGTATCATATTTCGTCTGAAGATCCTTATAATCCAGGTTGTCGCCCAGCCGCTGGTTATAATAGATATTCACCCCCAGGTCAGTGATGTTCTTCACTTCCTGGTCGAGGATGTCGTTGGGCAGACGGTACTCGGGGATCCCGTAACGGAGCCAGCCGCCGGATTTCGGGGCCGCCTCGTAGATATCGGCCTGATGTCCCTGTACCTGCAGGAAATACGCTGCCGAGAGTCCTCCCGGGCCGGCTCCGATGATGGCGACTTTCTTGCCGGTGGCAGGTTTTACTTCAGGAACGAACTTCGCGGAACTTGCGAGATCGTAATCGGATGCGAACCGCTTCATGTAGTCGATCCCCACCGGCGCTCCTTCGTTGAGGAGGTTCCTGCGGCATTCGGCTTCGCATGGGCGCACACACACGCGGCCGCAGATCGCAGGCAGCGGGTTGGTCTCCTTGATGAGCGCCACGGCTTCGCTGTAAAGGCCTTTGTCGATAAGGGAGATGTAGCCCTGCACATCCACGCCGGCCGGGCAGGTTTGCTTGCACGGGCCGAGACAATCGGCATAGTGGTTGCTGAGCATCAGCTCCAGCGCCATCTTCCGCGACTTGCGGATGCCTTCGCTGTCGGTGACGATCTTCATCCCCTCGGTGATCTTTGTCGAGCAGGCCGGCTGGTGGCCGCGCATGCCTTCCACTTCCACCACGCAGACATAACAGGAGGTAAAGGGCTCCAGACGGTCGTCGTTGCAAAGCGTAGGGATGGATACTCCGTGTCGTTGCGCCGCTTCCAGGATGGTCTCGCCGGGGATTCCTTTGACGATGTTGCCGTTGAGGATTATGTTTAAGGTATTCTCTGACATCAGTTCTGGATTTTGGATATTGGATATTGGATGTTAGATTATGATAGGATTATGGAGTCGAACTTGCACTTGGAGTAACACACCCCGCATTTCGTGCAGATATCCTGGTCGATGAGATGCGGTTTCTTACGTTCGCCGGTGATGGCTTTCACGGGACAGTTCTTGAGGCACACCATGCAGCCGGTGCATTTTTCCTGGTCCACCGTGTAGGTGAGCAGGGGCCGGCAAACTTTGGCGGGACATTTTTTGCTGGATATGTGCGCTTCGTACTCGTCGCGGAAATACTTGATCGTCGTCAGAACGGGGTTGGGCGCCGTTTGCCCGAGTCCGCACAGCGAGTTGTCCTTGATCTGGTAGGCCAGCTCCTCAAGCCGCTCGATATCGCCTTCGATCCCTTTGCCGTTTGTGATCCGTTCGAGGATCTCGAGCATGCGCATGGTGCCCATTCGGCAGAAGGTGCATTTGCCGCACGATTCCTTTCGCGTGAAGTCGAGGAAGAACTTGGCCACGTCGACCATGCAGGTGGTCTCGTCCATGACGACCATCCCGCCGGAGCCCATGATGGCCCCGGTCGCGTTGACGGAATCGTAATCGACGATGGTGTCGGAGAGGAATTCGGGGATGCAGCCGCCGGATGGCCCTCCGAGCTGTACTGCCTTGAAACGCTTGTCGTTCTTGATGCCGCCGGCAAGCTTAAAGATCACATCGCGGATCGTCATGCCCATGGGCACTTCGACCAGTCCCGAACGTTTGATCTTTCCCGCAAGTGCAAATACCTTGGTCCCTTTGCTTTTCTCCGTACCGTAACGGGCATACGCGTCGGGACCGTTAAGCAGGATCCATGGGATGTTTGCATAGGTCTCGACGTTGTTGATGTTCGTGGGCTTTTTCCAGAGCCCTGAATTGGCAGGGAATGGCGGCCGTTTCCGGGGCATTCCGCGCTCACCTTCGATGGAAGCGATCAGCGCGGTCTCCTCGCCGCAAACAAAAGCGCCGGCGCCCTCCTTGATGTAGATGTCCAGGTCGAAGCCTTCGATTCCGAAGATATTCTTTCCAAGATAACCTCTTTCATGGGCTTGCCTGATGGCGATGTTCAGGCGCTTGATCGCAAGGGGATATTCCGCACGACAATAGATCACCCCGCCGGTCGCTTCGATGGCGTATGCGGCGATGATCATGCCTTCGAGTACCGAGTGGGGATCTCCTTCCAGGACCGAGCGGTCCATGAATGCGCCCGGGTCGCCTTCATCGGCATTGCAGATCACGTATTTTTCGGCGGATTTATTGGCAGCGGCAAACTTCCATTTCATTCCTGTCGGGAACCCCCCGCCACCGCGTCCGCGCAGTCCCGACTTCAGGATCATGTCGATGACCGTCTCCCGGGAAGTCTTTTCAGCCACGATCTTTTTCATCGCGAGATACCCCTCCCGACTCTCGTACTCATCGATCGATTCGGGATCAATATATCCGCAGTTGCGGAGGACGATCTTGACCTGTGATTGGAGAAAATCATTTTCCTGTGCATCGAAGAGGTCGGAATAGACAATATAGTCCCGGATCGGATCCTTCTGGTGGATGTGTTTCTCAATGACCTCAATGGCGCGTTCTTCGTTCACGTCGCCATAGAGGTAGGTGCCGGTGTCGTCGATGATCTCGACCAGTGGTTCCCTGTAGCACATGCCGATGCAGCTGGTTTTTTTGAGTTCAAAATCGAGGTGGTCGGTTTCTTTCAGGGCCTTGATCTTGTCGTAGGTCTTGCCTGCGCCTGCGGCAATCCCGCAGCTGCCTAATCCGACCGTTACTGTAGTGCTCATAGAATTCAATAGTTAGTCTTTTTCTTTTTTCTTTATAACCACTAAGGCACAAATTTCATCACGAAGTACACAATAGAATTGAACAGGACTCAAAATTGTGTTCGTTGTGGTTTATCGTGTCTTCGTGGTGAAGAGATTAATTTGATGCCTGGAGACGAATGTTCTTAACGATCTTCGTCGCTTCGTTGCCTGTTAGCTTGCCGTAGGCCTGGTCGCCGATCATCATGACCGGGGCGAGGGAGCAGCAGCCGAGGCAGGCTACCGATTCGAGCGTGTAGAACCGGTCCTCGGTGGTCTCACCGTCCTTCACCATCAGGGTCTCCTCGAGCGCTTCGGTGATCTCCTTGGCGTTCTGCACATGGCAGGCGGTGCCATGGCACACTTTGATGATATTCCGGCCCACCGGTTTCAGGCGGAACTGGGCATAGAACGTGGCGACTCCATACATGTCGCTCAGCGGGAGCCCGGTTTCCGCCGAGATCTTCTCAAAGGCTTCACGGGGAATATAGCCATACAGCTCCTGCGTGCCCTGGAGCAGCGGGATGAGATTGCCCTTTTTGCCTTTATATTTGCCGATCAGGTGGTCGAGTAGAGTAAGATCAACACCGGCCTCTTCGCTGAGTGCCGGCTGTTTCTGGATTCTTGCAATGCGCATAGGATATTGGGTTCAGTTATCGTTAGCGGGTTTATTCCTGGAATGTGATCACTGAGATCCGCTTTTTGCCGTCCATTCGGATTGTCAGGGGCTTTTCGAAGCGGGCAATGGAGAAAT
Organism: Bacteroidales bacterium; assembly: GCA_036796175.1. Taxonomy (GTDB): domain Bacteria; phylum Bacteroidota; class Bacteroidia; order Bacteroidales; family FEN-979; genus DAIRDK01. The sequence goes on from DAIRDK010000021.1 coordinate 15,318, forward strand.
AGTTGGTTTTCGTCAGGTCGTTTTGTTTCCTCAATATATCATAACGGATAAAGCTGTCGGAAAATTCCGGTTGGACGCAAAAATAACCGACGTTCATGGACGTGACGTTATGGAAGAAGTGAGAACCTGAGGAAGCGTCGAGCGGGAATCCTTCGAGGCTGGTCTCCACGATCACCTTCGCGTGGGAGATCTGCGGCCAGGCTACCGGGACACCGATCCAGCGGTCGCGGGTCCCCCACCGGCCAGGGCCGATCAAAACATACCGCCGGTTCTGCTCGATCATGCTCCTGTTGATGCGGTCCATCTCCTCAGCCATCTCTAACGTCATCGTCTTGTCAAATGTTTCCGGATCCACGAACACCACATCATGAACGTCCTCCACGATGCCGTTGCCCATCTCTTTCTCCGAGTAGAGCAGGATCTGGTCTTTGTTCACCTTGTCCATATCGATCTCGTAGTCGGCGATATTGCCGATCAGCGGCTTGATCTGCAACAGGTAGAAGGTGGCTTTGTAATCCTTGTCCTTGTTGAGATCAACCGCGAATTCGATCTCTACGGGGGAACCGAGGGCCTCTTTGACCACGTCAAGAACGACCTCTATCGTTTTTGATAAAGGGATATAGTTATATTTGAGAATATCTGCGAAATTCACCACACGCGGCCCCGGCTGGCCAAGGCCCGCGATGATGCGGTTGTTCTCGGCGGAATAGACCGATGCGAGATGTTTCAGGGTGCCATGCTGTTCCGACTCATAGATATCGAGTTTCCTCAGCCCTGCATCCTCACCCTCCAGCAGGTTGAGATCCTGTTTTTTCAGATCGACGGCGTAAAAATGGACCTGGGATCCTTTGTACTGGTCCTTCGGGGAGTTGATCTCGAGGTTCGGATACGTGGGAGAGAACCGGAACGCTTTCTCCCCTTCCACAACATACCGGCCCAGGCCCAGGGCGATGACCGCGAACCCCTCTTCGGGTTTCATGTGGGCGAAGGGGTAGTAGTTGTACGATTGCGCCACCCCGCTGATATGGGGATAGAAGACATCCGCATACTGGTTCCCCACCACTTCCTGGATGACAACAGCCATCTTCTCTTGTTCGATCCGGTAGTTGACGGCCTCCACATAGCCCTTGGCCACCGGGGAATAGACCGACGCGTAAACCAGCTTGATGGCGTCCATGAGCTGTTCAAGGCGAATCTTCGGATCGGGATGGTTATTGGGGATGAGATAGGTTTCAAAGATCCCGGCGAACGGCTGGTTCAGGGAATCCTCGAACAGGCCGGACGACCGGATGGCCAACGGTTTGGTGATGTATTTGATGATCAGTTTCAGCTTCCTGATCAGCGACTCTGTGAGCTTCCCTTCGATGAAGTCTTTCCGGATGACTTCGTAATCCGTTTCCCGCACGGCTTTTTCACGCAGCTTGTTTCGGTCGAGGAAATATTCGAACTCATCCGTTCCGATGATGGAGGTCTTCGGGGTCCGGATGTTGATGTTCGGGATATGCTGGTCGAAATTATAATTATAGATCAGTGTATTGACAAACGCGAGGCCTCTCCCCTTGCCGCCGAGTGCACCTTCGGTAAGCGCCAGGATGTTTTTCTCGTCGAGGATGGCCGTCTCCTCGAAGGGGATCACTTTCCCGGTGTTCTGCTCGTTGCGGAAATGCATGATCACGTTGAGCAGGTATTCACGCAGGCTGGCCGGATCGCGGAAATCGGTGACTTTGGCCGGGTTGATGATCTTGGCTGCCTGGATCTCGCCGCGCGCCATCAGCCACAGGGAGAAGTGATCCTTGCGGGCATGGTAGAGCAGCGATTCCTCCGGGATCGTTTTCAACAGATCCTCAAACTCTTTCAGCGACCTGGCAACCGCGATCTGTTTGCCTTCGGTATCCCGGTAGATGAAGTTGCCGAACCCCAGGTAATGGGTGATGAAGCTTTTAAAGTCCATCAACAAGGTTTCCGAGTTCTTGTTGATGAATGAAGCCTTGAGCTCGTATGCCTTTTCGGCGTTGGCATCGTCCGACGACTGCAGGACGATCGGCAGGTCCCGGATCTCGCGCCGGGTCTGTTTCACCAGGCTGAATCCCGCAATGTCATTAAGTTTCCCGTCCTTTTTAAACTTGACGTCGGAGATGAGGCAAAGCATGTAATCCTTGTAGCGGTTGAAGATGTAAAGCGCCTCTTCAAAGGTGGACGCCAGCAGGATCTTGGGACGGGCCTTGAGCCGAAGGATGCGGTAAAGCTCGTCGGTGGTGACATCTTCGATGATGTTCTTCGTCTGTTCAAGGACAATGTTATACAGATTGGGAAGATAAAGCGAATAATACTGGGGTGAGTCCTCCACCAGCAGGATCACACGCACCATGCCCAGGTCCGTATCATTCTCCACGTTGATCTTATCTTCGAGGTAGTTGATCATCGCGAAGAAGATCTTGGAATCGCCGTTCCACACGAACACCCGGTCGATCCAGGTCAGCTTCTCCTCGTTTTTCTCGAACAGCGCCGCATCGGTGTTGCTGTTCAGCAGCAGGAACACGGGGATGTAAGGATAGTGGTTCTTGATCTCCTTGCTAAGGTCGACAGGGAACTGCTTGTCGGTTCCCATCATGATGATGATGATGTCGTAGTGCTTGCTGCCGAGCTGTTCCATCACCTCTTCCATCGTGGAAACCCCGGTGATGCGGGGCATGGTGCTGAGCGAAAGGGAATAGTATTCCCCCAGGACATGTTCCGAAAAGCGCCCCTCCTTTTCGATGCTGTACGCATCATACAGGTTGGCGACAAGCAGGATCTCTTTGACTTTAAAGGGCATCAGATCGTGGTAGAGATCCCTGTTCACGTTCGTGCGGTTGAGGAACGTCTGCAGCAGCTGGCGGCTGTATTTCTTCTGTTCTCCCTCACGGCGCGGCTGTTTTTCCTCTTCTTTCGCTCCCGTTCGTTTCAGGATCGCCTTCCCCTTGATGCTGTTCAGGTAGCCCGCGATCAGGTTGGAGACGTTGATGATGAGGTGTCGCTCCTCTTCGAGGAACGGACCTTCGAAGGATTGGGGAAAGGCCTTGAGATAGTAGATCTCAATGACGCCTTCCTGGTTGTCGATGGTCTCGAACACCTGTTGCTGGCACCATTTGGTGGCGGCGAAATTGGGAGACTTGTGTTCGATGTTGCCGTACTTGATCCGGCATACCGCAAATTCGGGATACTGGTATGCCCTGGGGAGCATGAGGCAGATCTCGTGCAGGGACTCTTCAATGGGTGCACCAGTGCGGAGGATCCGGGTGGTCTGGTTGATGGCGGCCAGCTCTTTCAAACGCTCCCGGGTAATGTAACGGCCCTCTTTCCCCTTGATGCTGTTGAGCCAGCCTTCGATCAGGCTGCTGATATTGAGGATCAGGCTTCGTTCTTCCGAAAGGAACGGTCCTTCATCGGCAACGGGGAACTCTTTCAGGTAAACGATCTCGATCTCTCCCTCTGCATTATCAATGGTGTCGAATTTCTGTACCTGCTTCCATTCCGTTTCTGTAAAATTCGGGGTGGTGAATTCCATGTCGTCGAAACGGATGCGCGCTGCCGTATCCTCCGGGTACTGCCATGCAGCAGGCAGGATATGGCATATCTCGTTCAGTGTCTCTTCAACATTTCTTCCTTTCTTCAGGATGGCCGTAGTATCGTTTAGCGCTTTGAGCTCTTTCAGGCGCTCGCGGTTGTCGTAGATCAGTTTGTCAAGGTTGACCTCGTCCGGAGTGAATTTCCCGGTGTTTTGGGTATCGTCTGAAAGTGCCATGGCTGAGCGGGATGGTCGGGTCAAAAATAGTATAATCTTGTTACTTAAAAAACAAAAAGTGCAGAAGCGGAGGCAATTACGTGTATTCCTGAAAACGGCTTCCGTGTTCCACGTAAAATTTTTCCGTGATTTTCGTAATTAACTGAAAATAAATAATTTATCGATGTTTTTTTTGATTCCGGCAATCGATTTCATTGTATTCTTGTGAAAATTTTCACACTAACCTTAACCTTATAAGCTATGTCACAAATGCAAAAATTGGTTGACGAATTCATGGCAAAGATCATCGCCAAGAATCCGGGAGAAGTTGAATTTCACCAGGCAGTGAAGGAAGTGGCCGAATCGCTTCTTCCCTTTATTGAAGAGAACCCGAAATACAAGGCTGCAAAGATCCTCGAGCGTATCGCCGAGCCTGAGCGGGTGATCCTGTTCCGTGTACCCTGGCTCGACGACAAAGGCGAGATCCAGATCAACAAGGGATACCGCATCGAGATGAACAGCGCGATCGGTCCTTACAAAGGCGGTCTCCGGTTCCACCCGACCGTGAACCTCGGCATCCTGAAGTTCCTGGCATTCGAGCAGGTGTTTAAGAACAGCCTCACCACGCTCCCGATGGGCGGCGGCAAGGGCGGTTCCGATTTCGATCCCAAAGGCAAGTCAGACAATGAGGTGATGCGTTTCTGCCAGAGCTTCATGACCGAGCTGGCCCGTCACATCGGTCCGGACACGGACGTACCCGCTGGGGACATCGGGGTTGGCGGACGCGAGATCGGTTACATGTTCGGCCAGTACAAGCGTCTGCGCAACGAATTCACCGGCGTGCTCACAGGTAAAGGGCTCGACTGGGGCGGTTCGCTGATCCGCCCGGAAGCCACCGGCTACGGCCAGGTCTATTTTGCAGCTGAGATGCTGAAGACCCGCGGCATGGACTTCAAAGGCAAGATCTGCACGGTTTCCGGTTCCGGCAACGTGGCCCAGTATGCCACCGAAAAAGCCACCGAACTCGGCGGCAAGGTTGTTACCCTTTCCGATTCCGAAGGCTACATCCATGATCCGAAGGGCATCGACAAGGAAAAGCTGGCTTATGTCATGCACCTGAAGAACGTCCAGAGAGGCCGTATCAAGGAATATTGCGACAAGTATCCCGAAGCCAAGTTCGTTCCCGGCAAACGCCCGTGGGAAGTGAAGTGCGACATCGCCCTCCCGAGCGCTACCCAGAACGAGATCGACGGCAACGACGCCAGAACGCTTGTCGCCAATGGCTGTATCCTCGTCTCGGAAGGCGCCAATATGCCATCTACACCTGAAGCCATCGAGGTATATCTCGAAAAGAAGATCCTTTACGGACCCGGCAAAGCAGCCAATGCAGGCGGTGTGGCCACTTCCGGCCTTGAAATGTCGCAGAACTCCATGCGGCTCGGATGGTCTCGCGAAGAAGTGGATCAGAAACTCCACAACATTATGATCTCGATCCACAAGAACTGCGTGAAATGGGGTACCGAATCGGACGGCTTCATCAACTATGTGAAAGGCGCCAACATCGGCGGCTTCGTTAAAGTTGCAGAAGCTATGCTCGCACAGGGACTCGTTTAGTACTACCTGTTCATTTTGATTGTTGAAGAAAGCGGCCCTTGTGGCCGCTTTCTTTTTTCATTTTAACCAGTTGTTTTTTGTTCATTTCTTTTACTTGCCTAAAAGAAACGAACCAAACCTCCCTGCCGGCAGGCAGGGAAAAGTCACCGCTGCAGAAAATTCGCTAAAAATCTCCGTCATTCGCTAAACTGCGGAAACTCGTCGCAACGCTCCTCAGACAGCCCGCAGTTCTTAACGCTCATTCCTCGATTTTCTTGACGCAAATTTCCTGAGGCGGGTCTGTTTGCCTTCGGATTTTCGGCGGTGTTCCCACTTGGAGATGTGGGACCTGTAACATGGGAGATTGTCCGAAGGATTAAATCGTAAATCGTCAATCGTCAATCCAGTCGTACATCGTAAATCGTAAACCGAAAATAAATGAGGGGGTCACTTGGAGATTTTATCCAGTACAAGGTAGTCAGAACTGCTTCCCACAGCCCTGAATCCCGCTATCACCGAATCTTTCTTCACATCTGTCAGCCCGAATTCCTTCATGTATTTCGCGTTGAGGTAAATGCAGTCGACCCCGTTCTTCGATGCGTGCTCCAGCATGCCTTTGCCGTAATACGAAGAATCGGCCGGAAGTCGCTTGCTGTATTGCCAGATCCCCTGGATGCCCCGGTAATTCCCGATCTCGTTAAAAACAAATTCCATCGGGGCCAGGATCCTCTTTTCTTTCGCGGTTTCTTTGAAATAGGTTTCTGTGATCGCATGATACGGGTCCGGGTTGAATTTCGCCACGGCCAGCCGGTAATCAATAAACAGGGAGATCCCAAGGTACAGGAACAGGAAGAAGGCAATGATCCCGTTCACGTAAACGGTTTTCCCCTCATGCATCACTTTGACCAGGTCCCGTTCCTTGAAGATCATGACCAGGATGATCACAATGAAAGCCAGGTAGGCCGTCATGTAGGTTTCGGTCTTGTACAGGGCGATCACGGCCAGGAAGAGGATCAGCAGCAGGCTGTACAGCGAGATGACCGGCAAATTTTTCAGTCCGCGCCATCCGAGGATCAGCGTGACGATGATGAGCAG